>CAYORD010000053.1:0-2022 GCA_964406265.1 uncultured Candidatus Saccharibacteria bacterium
AAGGGAATAGACATAAGCGAAGGGGCGGTGGCGCTCGCCAATGCCCGCCTCAAGGAACGGGGTTTTCCCGATGCCAATGCGGCGGTTGCGTCGGTCCTTGATATCCCGTTTCCTCGCCACTCCTTTGATTACGTTGTTTCAAGCGGCGTCATACACCACACTCCCGCTCCCAAGGAAGCCTTCAAAGAACTCGTGCGCGTTTTGAAACCTGGCGGCAAGATTTTTCTTTCCGTGTACGGCATCGGCGGCCTTAAGTGGCTTGCGAACGATATTTTCCGTTATAGTATTTGCAAGCTTGTTCCCTTTAAGGTTATGGAGCAGGTTTTCAAAGCAGTCGGCGTTCCGGCAAACAAGCGGTACAATATTTTGGATAACTTCTATGTTACCTATTGCTATCGGTTTACCGAAGCGGAAATAAGAAATTGGTTCGCGCAAGAAGGTTTCGGCAACATCCGCCGTCTGAAGTTTGAGCGGTACGATTACGAGACCCTCCTCTCCCGCATCATCCACGGCGAAGGGTGGATTCAGTTTTACGCGGAGAAAGGATAAACAAAAATCTTGAAGCATGGAACTTGAAGCATGAAACATAAAAAATTTTGAGTTTTACATTGTTGTTTTGAGCTTTTCGCTTTGCATTTTACGCTTATGAATACCCCCATTCTAAAAATTCCGATAAAAGAGAACTGGAAATTTGAACCGACGGAAGTTGAAAGTGCGACGAAACAGATTTATGACAATCTTTTTTCTGCGTATGACGAAAAAAGATTTCAGGAATCGGTTGAGCTTTTTGCGATGCGCCAGCAAAAGTGGGGAATCCCCTTAGAGTGGTTTCGCGGAAAGACATGTCTTGATGTCGGGTGCGGACAGGGGAGGTTTGTTGTGGCACTGGGGCGGCTCGGCGCGGAGAAAACAATCGGCGTTGACATAAATGAACAAGGTCTCGCATCAGGGAAGAGCCGTTTATGGGCAAAGGAACTTTCCAATATAGAATTCCTCCGCGCTTCGGCGGGGGATTTGCCATTCCTAGACAATCATTTTGACTATGTCATTTGTTCCGGTGTCCTGCTCTTGATGCCGGACCCTACAGTTGGCTTTCGTGAGCTTGTTCGTGTCACCAAGCCAGGAGGCAGAATTTTTCTTTCTATGTATGGAAGCGGCGGCCTCAAATGGCTTACGAACGACATATTTCGGTACAGCATCTGCAAAGTCGTTCCTTTTAAGGCGATGGAGCAAATTTTTACGGCAGTCGGCATTCCGCCCAACAAGCGATATAACACATTAGACAATCTCTACACTCCTTATACAAACCGTTATACCGAGGAAGAAATCCGCAGGTGGTTTCGGGATGCAGGGTTCTCAAACATCCGTCGCGTGAAGTTTGAACGGTACGATTACGAAACCTTCCTTTCCCGCATTATCCACGGTGAAGGATGGTTGCAATTTTTTGCTGATAAAAAACAACGGGAGAAGAGAGAACAACCTTATGCGGCGCTCGTAGAGAAACATCCACAAAGTAGCCGCATGTTTTTTAAAGAAATTTCACGGAAATTTTTCAAGATACTGGGTTTGTTCCATGAAGCATTTGGAAAGTATTATCCGCATATTGCCGTATTGGTCGGCATTGGGTTTCTCTCGGGCATACTGGAGGGTATCGGTGTCAACGCGCTTATCCCGCTTTTTTCTTTTGTTATTGGAAGTGGCGGAGGAGATGATAAAATCTCCCGTGCGATTGAAGCCGCTTTTGCTTTTGTGGGAATTGAATTTACGGTAAAGTATCTTCTTTTTTTTATTGCAGCGCTTTTTATCCTGAAAGCCGTCATCTTGTTTCTCGGTTCATATATTCAGCTCAGGATTGTACAGGATTTCACTAAGAACACTCGGACGGGTCTTTTTAGGGAACTTTTCTATGCGCGATGGCCGTATCTCTTGGAGCAGAAAGTGGGGTATCTGGAAAAGGTGCTTTCGCTGGAAGTGAAAAATGTCGCCGCGCTCCTCGGGACGATAAGCATGCTTGTCCTTATG
>CAYORD010000053.1:2032-5017 GCA_964406265.1 uncultured Candidatus Saccharibacteria bacterium
ATGGTAACGGGGACGCTCATATATCTTCTTGTGGCGGTCAACATTTCTTTCCCCGTCACCGCGGCCGCTTTAGTTGCGGGAGTCTTGCTCGCGGTCCTCTTCCAACCCCTCGTCCATAAAACCCGCGTTGTGTCGCGGGCAACCGCCGTAGAGAGCCGGGCGAACGCGCACTTTATCAATGAGAATGTGCTAGGAATGAAAACGATTAAAGCAATGTCGGCAACGACTCTTGTAATAAGGGATGCCGATACACGCTTTGAGATATTGCGGAAGCTCGGAATCCGCCTGACCTTGCTCAACAGTATTTTCAGTTCTTTTTTTCAGCCTTTCGGCGTATTGTTCATCTTGTTTCTTTTTTCATTCTCATACAAAACGGGCTCGTTCAGCCTACCCGCCTTTGCCGCGATTGTGTATTTGATACAAAGAATTTTTTCTAACATCCAGAATTTCTACATACATATACAAGGCATCTTTAAAGAATTGCCGTATCTAGAACACCTGCTTGTCTACAAAAAACAGGCTACGGAAAACCGTGAAGAAAACGCTGGTCATCGTTCTTTCATCTTTGAGCATGCATTCTCGTTCAGGAATGTTTCTTTCAGATATAATCTGAGTAAGGATGTTCTTTCCGACATATCCTTTCGTATCCCGAAGGGGTCGTTCGCGGGGTTTGTCGGCCCGTCGGGGTCCGGTAAGACCACGATTGTGGATATCGCGCTTCGCTTGTTTAAACCTGAAAGAGGAGAAGTTCTCCTGGACGATGTTCCGGTCGGAGAAATAGACTTGGATTTGTTCCGGAGAAACATAGGGTATGTCTCTCAAGATATCCACCTCATAAATGACACGATAGCCAACAACATACGGTTTTTTGAGCCCGCTGTTTCTAACGATGCGATTGTCCGCGCCGCGAAACAGGCTGATATCTATGATACGATAGAGAGTTTGCCGGAAAAATTTTCATCGCTTGTCGGAGAACGGGGCGTACATCTTTCCGGCGGACAGCGTCAGAGGATTGTCATTGCGCGCGCGCTCGCGCGGAATCCCCAATTGCTTATTCTGGACGAAGCGACGAGCGCCTTGGATAACGAGTCGGAGAAGCGTATTCAGGCTATCATTGAGAACCTTAAAGGGCGCATGACCGTTTTAGTCATTGCGCATCGGTTGGGAACAGTTCTCAACTGCGATACGCTGTTTGTTCTGGACGGCGGAAGAATAAAAGAATCCGGAGAGCCGCGCGCGCTTCTTGACAATAAAGATTCTTATTTTTTTAAGATGTATCACATCAGGCAATAGACATGAACCAGAAACAAAAAATCGTTTTCATGCCCCATTACATCGCCCCTCTCAAGCATTTTGAAAGGATACTCCCGTATTTTAACGGTCAGTACGATTTTTGTTTTTTAATCATTGATGAAGACAACGCGCGCCGCAGCTCTCTCATTAAATACTGCAATGAGAAACACTATGAATTTTATGTCATCGGCAGAGGATTTCAGGTACGGGGTCGGGGACTTACCCATGACGGCGGAATGCATACGCCCTTTCTCTCCCCGCTTCTTGAGAGGTACCGATATAGCAGAGAATGCCATTTTTTCCTGGAAATCGTAAAGCCCGCGAAGGTGATCTCTGTTATACGGTGGTATCGGCACAATATGGTTATGAAGGAAGCGAATCGGCTCGGCATTGAAACGATACTCTTATTCTGGACTGGACCTCTCCAGCAGATTGCGTATGCGGGACATGGCGCGTGTACGAGAATAAACAAGAGCGGTCGGGCCGAGCGGGTAAAAAGAGCGCTTCGGAAAACCTACGCCACCCTGATAGACTTGGAAATGCGTGCCGCCGATTTTTTTGATTTTTTCTCGCAAGAATCTCGATATCGTCTCACCTATGCCCAACCAAAGAAAATAGGAATCTTTGACGAATACGAAAAGAAGATGGGACGCCTTAGGATGTATAATCCCGAGGCAGTTACAGTTGTCGGCTCTCCCGATTTCCAGATTTTGCACGAACTGAAAAAGCAGATTGATTCTGACAGAGTTTTCCGGGAATCGCTTCTTCAAAAATACAAACTTACTGAAAAATGTTTAAAAATTTTTGTCATAGTGTATCGCTTTTATGCTCTTCCTCCGCTTAAGAAAGACCAGATGAGTATTGTAGAACAAGTTGCTCATTATTATGATGTATTCAAAAACATTCGGGAGGTTTTTTCGGAGACGGAAGCCGATGTTATCCTGAAGATGCATCCGGGAGAAGCCATGATTTATAACTCGTATATCATGACGAATCGCGGACGGACGAGTTGCTCTGTTTGTCCGACCTCTACATTGGCGACCCCGCCTCAAGCGTTAACAATATGGTGCTCGCGAGCGGTATTCCGGCGATTTTCATTAATTTTTCAAAGCTTCAATTTCTCAACAATCTGACGGGGTATTTCCACATCAAAAATGTTATTACGAACGAAGAAGAATTTATCAAGAAGCTTCTTCAGTTCAAGAAGGGAGAGCTTCCGCGGCAGTACGATAATACTCATATTGACCGCCGGTCGGTAGAAAATATAGTAAAATTTATTACCGCATAACTGTGTTTTAAATCGTTATGAAAATAAAAGCGTTAATTCCCGTGCGGTCCGGTTCTGTGCGCGTAGAGAATAAAAACATACGCCCCTTTGCTGGTTCCAATCTTCTTGAAACGAAAATCAAGCAAATGCTCTCCGTCAAAGAGCTTGACGGCATCGTGGTGAATTCCAATTCAGATGAAATCCTAAAGATTGCAAGCAAGTATCCTGTGGAGCTTGTAAAAAGAAGTGAAAAATACGCGAGCAACTCTGTTTTTATGAGCGATGTGTACAAGAATATGGCGGAAAATTTTCCCGGCGATGTCGTCGTGTACGCGGCGGTAACTTACCCTCTGATTTCTCCGGAGACGATATCAAAAGTCATTAAAAAGTTTAAACAAGGGAAACATGATTCCGTAGTTCCTGTT
>CAYORD010000054.1:0-4918 GCA_964406265.1 uncultured Candidatus Saccharibacteria bacterium
GTACTTAATGCGGCGCGTGAAGCTGGACTCGTTATTATTCCGGTGGTGAATAAGATTGATTCTGCGCTCGCGCGCGTTCCCGAAACGAAAAAAGAAATTGCGCTTTTACTTGGATGCACCGAAGAAGATATTTTAGAGGTCTCGGGTAGAACAGGGCAAGGAGTATCGGGACTTTTGGAAGAAATTATAAATCGGGTTCCACCCCCTCGCCTCGCGGACTCGGCACTCCCCCTTATAAAAGGGCGAGAGGTGAAAGCAGAAAACTTTCGCGCTTTGGTTTTTGATTTCAAATATTCAACGCATGCCGGCGTGGTCGTGTATTGCCGCGCGTTCGACGGACGCGTGGAGAAGGGAGACAAAATGAAATTTGCTGCCGCAGAACGGGAGTGTACGGTTATAGAAGTCGGCACTTTTTCTCCGGAAGAAACACCCGCGGACGCGCTTTCCGCAGGGGAAATCGGATATATTGTGACCGGCGTGAAGGAGCCGGGCGTTGCATCGGTTGGCGATACGGTCGTTTCAGCGCGTTTGCTCTTGCCGCCGCTTGCGGGCTACGCGCGCCCATCGCCTGTTGTTTGGGCAAGTTTCTTCCCTGAAAGCGGGGATGAGTTTGACGCGCTACGGCACGGGCTTGGCCGTTTGCGCCTCTCCGATTCCGCGTTTACCGCGGAAGAAGAAACATCGGGGGCGCTCGGTCGCGGGTTCCGATGCGGATTTTTAGGGATGCTCCACTTGGAAATCATTTCCGAGCGCCTTCGGCGCGAGTTCAATATTAAACTGGTCGTAACGCACCCGTCCATTGCGTACGAAGTGGTAACGACGCTGGGGAAGACCATTACGGCATATACCATTATACAATTTCCAGACCACGGAGAAGTTGATGCCGTACGCGAGCAATGGGTTTCGGCGGAGCTCCTTTCGCCGCCCGAATACCTCGCATCGGTGATGCTCCTACTCAACAAGCACGAGGCGGAAGTGGGGGAGACGGAAAATATCGGCAACCGCCTCGTAGTGCGCTTTGAAGCGCCGCTCCGCGAGCTGATGCGCGGATTTTTTGATGAACTCAAAAGCGTGTCGTCGGGCTTTGCTTCTTTGTCGTATCACTTGCTTTCCGAACTGCGTAAAGCAGATGTGGCAAAATTGGAGATTTTGGTTGCTGACGAGCCGGTGCCGGCATTTGGACGCGTCGTTGCGCGCCGGAGAGTTGAAGAAGATGCCGAGGCGGCGGTGGAAAAGTTGTCAAAAATTCTGCCGCGCCAGCAGTTTGAGCTCAAAATTCAGGCGCGCGTTGACGGCAAGATTATCGCTTCGCGCCGCCTCTCGGCGCTCCGCAAGGATGTGACGGGATACTTGTACGGCGGAGATCGGACGCGAAAAATGAAGCTCTGGCAACAGCAGAAAGAGGGGAAGAAACGGCTACAAGCGCACGGACGCGTAGAGATTCCGGCGGAAGCGTTTGTGAAGATGCTCCAGTAAACTTAGCCAAAAATCGGGGTATAGAGCAGTATCATTGATATGATAATGAGGAAGCACACGACTGCCCAAACCGTGCCGACTATTTTCTTATGTTTTTTGTTGAGTAGCATGTGGTAAAGTATAGCATAATGCAACGATTCCACACAAAAAGGCGCGCACGCGATATTTTCTATTCTCCGATTACGCTTTTGCTTTTGGTCGCGCTTGCTATCTTTCTTTCGCGCGCGACGTGGGGAGCGTTTGTGGAGTATCGCGAAACCGCGCGCGCCGAGCGCCTCGGCTCGGCGCGCGCGGAGGAACTCGCCGCGCAGGAAATACGCTTGCGCGAGAGCGCGGCGCTTGCGGGGAGCGCGCGCGCGGCGGAGCAGGAGATACGGGAAAAACTTCGTATGGTAAAACCAGGCGAGGAGGTGATTATGATAGTAGACGAGCCGGCAAATGAAGAAGATGGTGTCGTTTTAAACGGAACTCCATGGTGGAAGAAAGTAAAGAACTGGATTTTGGGAGAATAATGCGGGTAGCGAGAATCGGACTCGCGTCTCATGCTTGGGAAGCACGCATATTACCACTATACTATACCCGCGCTTATGTTATGCTAGCAGATATGAAAAACATAATCATCTACGGAACCCCGACCTGCGTGTACTGCAACGCGGCGAAGAAGTTTTTCGCCGAAAAGGGTCTTGCCTACACCGAATACAATGTCGCGTCCGATACGCAAAGGAGGCAGGAGATGATTGAAAAAAGCGGCCAAATGGGCGTGCCGGTGATTACCGTCGGTTCAAAAGTAATTGTCGGATTTAACAGGCCCACTCTTGAAGAGGCACTCGCCAATTAATAACCCCCCTCGTAGTTCAATGGATAGAACTTCTCACTCCTAACGAGAGGATGCAGGTTCGATTCCTGCCGAGGGGATGCTATAATAAACCTATGACCCCGGAAGAAAAAGCATTGATTGTAAAAACGGCGGAGTTGGCGAAGGAGAATAATACCATTCTGCGGAAAATGCGGCGCGCCTCGCGCATCGGCACGGCGCTCCATATTTTCTATTGGCTCGTCGTTATCGGTTTATCCGTCGGTGCGTACTATTTTATAGAGCCGTATATCGGTCAACTTCAAGGCATCTATCAAAAAATTCAAGGCGATGTAGACAATGTCCGCGGCGCCGCCAACAAACTCGGCGATTTCGGGAAGTTGCTTCAGTAGGGAATACACAAAAATGGCTCACCGCTGCTCTCGTGAGCCGTTTCTTGTTGATGCCGAGGGCCAGAATCGAACTGGCGACCTACCGCTCTTCCACAATTTGGACTATATCATCACCCACCCATCTTTGATGGGGTAGGGGGCGGGCGCTTCGTCCAACAATCTTGTTGTCGGACTACTTCCGTACGGAATAGTCTCTACACCTTTCCTGCTTTGCTAAAGCTACGCAGGACTTGGCTCGGGATTGTCCGACTATTTACAATCGGATGTTCCCCGATTTCACCCGCTTTTCTAACCGCCTCACGGCGGAAAGGCCCGAAGATTTCAGGCGGACGCTCTACCAACTGAGCTACCTCGGCGTATTAAAGATTATCAATGTACGCCTTAAATCATAACTCAGAATATGCCGTAGAGCAAATAGCTCAACGGAAGCAATGTTGAGCCTTTTGTATTTTTTTGATAGTATTGATATACATGAAAAAGAAAAACGAAAAAGAGGATATATCGGTAGAGGAATTCCATAAACGATTGGATGCCCTACCTGATATAAAAGACGAACCCGATGACATAGATTGGGGACAAGCATCGGTTGACGGTCTTAATAAGACGGTGTTGGAGGAAAAAGAGAGGTTAGAGAAAGAAAAGTTGGAACAAGAAAAAAAGAAAGCGCGGAATAAATGGAAAGTCGCCATAATTTTGCTCGGCATAGTTGTCATTGTTGCGAGTTTTATACTTTATGACACCTTCTATTCCAAGGGTGGCAGCTTTGGTTTACCGTATGGAAATGGCGCAACATTCTACGATAACGGAAATTATGTCAGTGCTGGTGGTAGTTGGGTTTCTGATTCCGAGAACGGCATAATTTCTGAACAGCCAATCAACACCGCTGAAATAAATTGTTTTCAATCTCGCGGCTTCTGCACAGAAGGCCGTGCATATAAAGCAAAAAAGGGAACCGAAAATATTCTTGCACAAATCTTGGAATATGAAATTAAAAGTTGGACTCCACAGGACGTTGTTGCCGTTCTTGATGCTCGCGCAGGCACGATTGAAATTCGTTTTGATAGAATCAAAAAAATAGTTACTATGACCGAATCAGAAAAAGCAGAAATTGAAGGAGCGCGCGTTTTACCTGCATACGCACATCTTGGCGGTGGACAAGAAGCGATGAATGCCTCTAGAAAATAAACATGAGACAATTCTTCGCCATGAAAAAACTGACTTTTGACAACAAAGTGCTTGAATTCTATAGAAATCTTACACAACCCCGCATTTCCTTGAAGGGAATTGGAGTGCTTCCACTATACAAAGATCAGGAGGTCTGGGGATATATGGAAGAGTTTTTCAACAAATTTTTCCGAGATACAAGAAAGCGTGTTTTTGTGCTTGGCATTAACCCTGGGCGATTTGGTTCCGGCACCACCGGTATCCCGTTTACCGACTCTGTATCACTTGAGAATGCATGCGGTATCGTTAATAAGTTAGTGAAGCATCGAGAAATCTCTTCTGAGTTCATATATCGTTTTATAGAACATTGGGGAGGCGCCCGTGCTTTTTATCGCGACTTTTTTCTCACGGCTATCTCACCGATCGGTTTCGTTCGTAATGGGATAAATTGCAATTACTATGATCACCCCGCGCTGTTCAAAGCATTAAAGCCGTTTATAGTTGATACGCTCACTGCGCAGTTTGCTTTTGGTGCTCGAAAAAATAAGGCAATTGTGCTCGGTAGTGGCAAAAACCAAAAAATATTCAACGACTTAAATCTAGAGTATAGTTGGTTCAAAGAGGTATATGTTCTGGAACATCCGCGATTTATTATGCAGTATCGCAGGCGGGAGATGCAAAGTTGTCTTAATAAATACCGAGATATTTTTTCTCGCGCTCTTCTGTAAAAAATCTGTCATACAGAGTTTTGTATCATACTGCTTTCATGATACACTCCACACTGGTACATAGTTCATAAACAATAAAAACAAAAGGAGAACGAAATGCAAGAGCAGACTATCATCGAAACTCAATTAGAGTTTTACAGAAAGGGTAGTGCAGGTTGCTTGTTCGCCGCCCATGCGGCAAAAGATCCTTCCAAATACGAGTGGAGACTCTCAGTCAGTAATGTCGATAAAATTAGAATCGAGGAGTTGATACAGTCGGCCATTCTTCTAGCCGATGTATCCACACAGAGCATCATCTTTCCGTCAGTTATGACGCGGGAAGATTTGAAAAATCTGCTCTTGAT
>CAYORD010000055.1:0-4887 GCA_964406265.1 uncultured Candidatus Saccharibacteria bacterium
AGAAGCGACACGCTTGATTCGGTAATTGCGTTCAAACAATCCAAAAGGTAGCGCGCGTTAAAACTCATTTCAAACGGCTCGCCGGAGACCGCCGCCTTTATGGTGCTCGCCCCCTCTCCCACTTCCGCATTTTTCACATACAACGAAATTTCGTTACCTCCCTTTGGAATAGTAAGAAAAATCTGATTTGATTTTTCCGAGAGTCCGGAAATAAGCTGTAGGGATTTGAGAAAGTCATCTTTAAGGAGCGTCACGGTCGTTACAAATTCTTTGGGAATAATTTGTTTGTAGTCGGGAAATATACCGTCAACAACCCGCGAGGTAAAAAGCATTCCGCCACCCTGTACTGAAAATTGGCCTTTCTCGCTCGCAACCGAACATAGTTCTTGGTCCATTTCGGAAATAATACGAAGAAGTTCTGTTGCGTTCTTTGCCGGTACCAGCGTTGGAGGAATGGAAACATTTTTTTGCAAAACAATTTGTTTCTCCGCCAAACGGAACGAATCAGTTGCGACGAACATCACTCCGTTTCCTTCGGAAAATATAAATATACTGGAAAGCTCTGGTCGCAACGACGATATTGACGCGCTGTACAAAACCGATTTTAAACCGGAAGCAAGTTGGGACATCGGAAAGGTATGAGCGGTTTCTTTGGGGTGTGAAAAAGAGGGGAAATCATCGTGCGGAAAAATCTTAAAGGTTGCGCTCGCATTTCCGGCGCGCACCGACATGCCGCCAGTGGTTGCGCTAAATGAGATGTTTTGTGCCGAAACACCGGAAAGAAATCCAGTAAGCGCCTGCCCGGAAAGAGCGGTAACCCCTTCTTTTTCAACCCGAGCCGGCACGACCGCTTCGTACGCGATGTCAATATTCGTCGCACGGACTGTTACCACCCCCTTCTTCGCTTCAAGAAGCACATAAGAAAGCACGGCGAGTGAAGGATTTTTACTCGTTATACGGCTTGCATTCCGCATCGCATGTTCCAACTTTTCTTTAAAGCATTCTCCTTTCATTTTTTATAATAAGAAATATGAATAAGATATAATATATGTTACTAGTGTGGAAAAGATACATATACCGTTATATTTGTTTTGTTTTTAGGAATCTTTTTTGTTAATAACTTCGTATGTAGTATCTCATAATCTTTTGTATTTTTTATATAACACCTATTTACAGTATTTTTTCACATTCTTTATTATACTTTTCCACATATTTTACAACATAGCCCGCAACTGTTTTATTTCTTGTTCCAAGGTGCTGTTGTGTTTTAATTCGTTTTTAATTTTTTCGTATGAATGTATGACGGTGGTGTGGTCTCTCCCCCCCAATTTTTGCCCGATAAGCGGGTATGATACGGCGCAATCTTCTCGGAGGAGGAACATTGCAATCTGTCTTGGCCGCACCACCTCCTTCCTCCTTGTTTTTTCGTAAATACTTGCTTCTTCTATTTGATAAAAATTTGAAATAACCCGCAATACATCCTTCACTGATATCGTTTTCTTCGGCTTTTCGTTGGCCTTCACAATACTTTTCACTTCCGTCAGTGACAATTCCCTGCCTTTAAGTTGCGAACTGCACACAATGGCATTCAAAAGCCCCTCCAACTCTCGGATGTTTCCCTCTATAATCCCAGCGAGATACTGCGCAGTGTCCATTGAAATCGGAAATCCTGATTGTTTCGCCTTTGATTGCAAAATAGCGATACGCGACTCAAAATCTGGCGCTGGAAGGTCCACTACCATACCTGAAGCGAACCGCGATTTCAAGCGGTCTTGAATATCTCCGATAAAGTTGGGGTGCACATCGGCTGAAAAAATGATTTGTTTATTGTTTTCATAGAGCGTATTGAACAAGTGGAACAATTCCTCCTGCGTTTTCCATTTTCCGGACAAAAATTGTATGTCGTCCATAATAAAGAGGTCGTAGACGCGGTACTTTTCCTTAAACTGATTGATGTGATTTGCCTGCATCGCAACGACAAATTCCATTTGGAACCTTTCTGAGGTAATATAAAACGCTTTTTTTAACGGCTCTGTCTTGTAGAGGAAGTTACCTACCGCTTGCACTAGGTGGGTTTTTCCATGTCCGGTGTTTCCATAGAAAAAAAGAGGATTATAAACTGCCGGTTTTTTGATAATCGCTTGCGCCGCGGCGTGCGCGAGCTCGTTGAAAGGCCCGACGATGAACGAGTCAAAAGTGTAGCGCGGATTGAGATTGTTTTCTTTATTGGTGTAATGCTCTTTGAGCGGTAATTCCGTGTTGCCAGAATCTGGTGTCCACACAAGAGTGTGTGCCGGAGTTCTCTTTTGCTCATCTTTGGCGATGACATACTCAATAGAGCGAATGTGTTCGGAAAGATTACGCAGTGCATGCAAAGCCATTTTATGGTACTTGTCGGATATCCAGTCGCGCACAAACGCATTCGGCACAACAAGGTAGGCAATTCCGTCTTCCAAGCGGGAAACGGCGGTATCTTTGAACCATGTTTGGAAGTTTGCTTTAGAAATAGAGGTCCCTATTTCCACCAACGCGCTCTCCCATAATTGTTTCGGACTCATAATATTTTCCATGCGTTACGGAAGTATAACGCGCGGCATACTGCGTGTGGAAGTTGCGAAAAAACACCTGTTATGTTAATAATGGGTGGATAAAGTGTGGAAACAATTTTCAATTATCAATTTTGCAATTTTCAATGTCTTTTACTTATCGTCCAAAAAAGAAAAAGCGCGCACGCACGCACGGATTTTTGAAGCGTATGAGCAAAACATCGGGCCGGCGCGCTCTTTCGCGCCGCCGGAGCAAAGGGAGAAAGCGCTTAAGTGTTTAGTTACCGCTCGACACCCGATGTTGATGGGCTTCAAACATCGGGTGTCTCTTATGTTGAAAAAAAATAATCGCATTACCACCGCAGAGTTTAAAAAGCTGGGCAAGCCAATTCGTGTTTTGCACACGGCTTTTTTCAGCGTGCGGCTGCATACCATAGCGAACATGCAGCCAAAATTTGCAATTGTTGTTTCCAAGAAAGTCGCACAGACCGCCGTGGAGCGCAATCTTTTGCGGCGACGGCTATACGAACTGTTCGGAAAAAATGCCGGTGATTCTTCCGGTGGGATTGCCGTGGTTGTTTTCGTAAAGAAGGAAGCAATAAAAGCAACCTTCCGTGAGCTGAAAGATTCTTTCAGTACCCTCTCGCCCTTTCCAAGGGGGAGTGCCGAGTCCGCGAGGCGAGGGGGTGGTTTATGTTGAAAAGGTAGGAGGCAGAACTGATTATTTACCAACCCTGTTAATTTTGCTACGATACGCGTATGCTCGCGTTTTTTAAGCTTGTGTTTTACCAGCCGCTCTACAACGGGCTGGTTTTTTTAATGGATGTAATTCCGGGCGCCGATGCGGGCATTGCGGTCATCGTCCTAACCGTGCTTGTGAAGCTGATACTCTTTCCCCTTTCCAAGCGCTCCATTGAAACCCAGTTTGCGATGCGCAAATTCCAACCCGAGCTTGATGCGCTCAAAAAACAACACGCAAACGACCGCGAGGGGTTTGCGCGCGCCACTATGGCATTTTACAAAGAAAAGCGCATCAACCCGTTTTCCAGTTTTTTTCTGCTCCTTATTCAGCTTCCCGTCATTATTTCACTCTATTATGTATTCTTCCGCGGCGGATTGCCGGAAATCAACGAAACGCTTCGCTACGCATTTATTCCAAGCCCCGAGGTGAATATGGAATTTTTGGGTCTTATTGATATCGCCGATAAAAGCATTTTCCTTGCCGTGCTCGCCGGCATCACGCAATTTTTCCAAGTAAAGCTTGCGCTTCCGCCGCCTGCTCCCGGTACGCGCGACGGCTCGTTTCAGGGTGAGCTCGCGCACGGAATGCATATGCAAATGAAATATGTGATGCCGGTTTTTGCCGCCATTGCCGCATACACGATTTCAGGCGCCGTCGCGCTCTACTGGGTTACGAGCAACCTTTTCGCAATCGGGCAGGAGCTCGTGGTGAGGAGAAAACTTAAAAATCAAAACACCACCACCCCTTAATCCCCTCCTCAACTGAGGAGGGGTGCCGAGCGAAGCGAGGCGGGGTGGTTGGTCTATTGTACCAATCGCAGTAACCAAAGAGTTAGGTCGTTCTTATTCTGAAAAATTAGATACTGGTCGTCCGGGCTGATGTCAAAATTAAATGCGTCAATATCAATGTGTGCTTCATCGCGAAGATTCGCAATGGTGTCCGCGCGACCGTCTTCCGCATAAATCGTCCATATTGAATCCATTGTCTGCGCGATTCCTTGATACCAATTATCGGGAAAGTTTCCCGACGGAAGCGCATCAGGCACGGCGCAGTAGGCAGTGGTGCGCACTTTTCTGCCCCACACACACTTGTCTGCAACGGTCGCAATGCCAAGCGGCGTAATTTCCGCTTCTGCGCGATTGAATACGGAAAGTTCCGCAGAGCCCTCTCCGCTTGTTCCAATGAGAAGGAGCGTTCCGCCGCGGCTAGGAAGCGCTGTAAGCCCCGTATCGCTTGCAACGGCATCAAGCGTACCGCTCTGCGTTCCGACAGAAAAGATATGCCCCGCAATTCCTGCGCTCGCGCGCGTCGTGAGGAATATTGAATCGTTCACCGACCAGTTTGCGGTTAGGTCTTTAAGCGCAATTTCAAACAGCGTACTTTTCTTGGTACCGTCCGGTGCGGCGAGAATACCGCTCGCGCCGCTTGCATTTGGAGCAAGATAGAAAAAAGTGTTACCGGTGGGCGAAAACGCAACGGTACGGATGTTGCGCGGCATAAACGAAGCACGGAGCGGTTCGCCTTCCTGCGCATCGGCGCGGACATTCGCGAAAAAGCTTTCAATATACTCCGAACCCGCCGCCTTTTTCGCATAGCGCA
>CAYORD010000056.1:0-4838 GCA_964406265.1 uncultured Candidatus Saccharibacteria bacterium
TACTCCGGTGCGGTGTTGCGTTCCTTCTCAATCATCACGGTATATTCGTATTTCATAAATCAACTTTCACAAAGAACTTTTCTGCTTTTCGGCTCTTTTGAGCCAATCATCAGTCGGGACACACATCCCGAGAAGCAAGGGGTAAAAATTCTACCCCAACAGTTTCGGCTCGTCAGGCCCCTCGGAGCCTCCCCGAAGAATTACGCACTCTTTAACGCAAGAGCGATAGCGGTTGCCAGACCCTCTCTGGTTGGAGTTCAGTTATTCGGAACTGAAACCGGTACTGTTTACGGCAGATTAAGAGGTCCGCCGTAATAATTCAACTGCTTTGTCCGAATAAACGAACTCACAGCCGCCAGCACTACCTGCACATTATGAAATTCACATTTCACACGGGCAGACCGTTTGATGACACTCCATGTTTCCCCAAGCGGCATCTGAGCATCCCAATGACTCTTGCCTACGATGCGATACTGAACCCTCGTAGTTTTCGCAACCCCTTTGCTTATGGGGAGATAACTACACTCCACATAATGGTGCTTCTGCGAGTCCCGCCGAATCACTCGGTAGTACACTCGGTTACGATCGCTGCATTCAGTCCGCAACTCGTAACAGTGGACGGCAAAGGGGGTTAAACTCAGGTCTTCGTTCCAATACATTAAAGTTTTCATGGTAAGATCTTTCTACACAATAGTATAGCAGAGCAGTCAATCTGTGTCAATACTTTGTTTCTAGGAGATACCAATATGACTGCATAATATGGCTATAAATAAGGACAAGTGGGTATGACGAGATATTTTGTTCGTTCTGTTTGACAAAAATGCGGGGTTTGCTATACTGGGCGGATGCAATTTAAGAACCAAGAACTCCTACAAAAACTTGAGAAGTCGGGCTTTACGATAAAGGAGGCGAAAGTGTACCTTGCAACCCTTGAACTCGGCGGCGCATTTCCGTCGCGGATTGCGGAATATGCGGGAATCAATCGCAGTACGACCTACGCAGTGCTATTGAACCTTTCGATGCGCGGATTGGTAAATGAAATACAGAAACGCAACAAGATTTTTTACCAAGTGGAAAAGCCGGCGAAACTGGTCGCCAACGCAAAGACCCAAATATCGCTTGCGGAAGAACGCCTTGAGAAGACACAGACGCTCGTGCCCGACATTGAAGGGCTGTATGCCGCTTTAGCGAATCAACCGAAGGTGCGCTACTTTGATGGAGCGGAGGGAATGATTGAAATTTACAAAGATATGCTGGAGGTGGAGAAAAAATATGAGATGCTCGCGTTTTCCAATGCGGCGCAACTGGAACAAGTGTTTCCCGCAAAGTTTTTTGAGCAATTTAGGCGCACAAAAGAGAAGCTCGGTATCACGACGCGCGGCATTATCCCGGACACGGATGCCGACCGCTCATACAATGAGAAGTTTTTTGCCGGTTATAAGCCCGAGATTGTACCAAGGTTTCGCTACATCCCCGCGAAAGAATTTCCTTTCAAAGGAGAGATTACAATGTACGGGGAAAATAAAGTGTCCATCGTGAATCTCAATAAAGAACATCTCACAGGAATTATTATTGAGGACGAGACGATTTACAAAATGATGCGCCTCATCTTTGAGCTCTCGTGGGAGTCAAAGCGAGTGAAAGAATAGCGGAGCATAGCGTATAATAAAAGAACATGGCAGACAATGAACAAATAAACGAAACTCCGCGCATACGCACATACGAGCGCGATGTGGAGGAGTTTATGAAGCAGGAGGGCGGAACTGCGGCGAAATTTGCGTTGGCTGAACAAGAAAGACGAATTGAGAGAGTAGAAACAAAAAACATCCCCCGTCTCCCTACGGGAGACACCCCCTTCCAAGGGGGCATTAGAGAATCTCCCCTTGAGGGGAGTACTCCGCCAATAGGCGGAGGGAGGGATGTGAACATTCCCTCTCCGGAAACAGTGCGGCAAATCTCCAGTGCCCGCTCGCTCGTCGTATGGAGCATACTGTTTTTGTTTCTTGCAGGCGCGGTCGGAATCGGCTATTGGTATATTTCAAGCGTAGAACCGCAAGAAACGGTACCGGCGCGCGTAGGAACGGCAAAAATTATTCTTTCAGACAAAGAAAAAGCGTTGGATGCGGCGCGCCTCGTGCGCGATACTTTCATAACCGCGTTTGCGCGCGAGCGCGAAGCCGCACTCGCGCTCTCGTCGTTTACCATTTTTACGCCAACCAAACCCGCACAGGATGCAGCGGGAAAAACAACGGCGCGCGCGCTCGCGACGAGCGAGTTTCTCTCGCTTCTTGACGCGAGCGCGCCCGGGGAACTCGTGCGCGCGCTCGCGCCGGAATTTGCGCTGGGGCTTCGCGGGCTTCCAACCAACCGCGCGTTTCTCATTTTCAAAACAAACTATTACCAAACCGCGCTCGCGGGGATGCTTGCGTGGGAAAAGACGCTGTTAAATGACATTGGACCTTTGTTTGAAACTGCAATAGGCGGAACTTCGTTTACAGATAGAGTGATTCAAAATCGCGACATACGCGAACTGCTTGATGAAAACGGGAAACCATTATTGCTTTACGGTTTTGCAAACAAACAAACCCTTATCATTACTGACGACGAGGACACCTTTGAAAAAACGATGGAACGTCTTGTGCGAACACCATAACTTGTGCATTTTTTTTATACCCTGTTATACTATACCCGCCTCATCGGCGGGTCGCCGAAGAGGCGACTATTGAAACTATGGATAAAAAAACCGTAAAACATTTTGAGGAAAAATTGACCGCAGAACTTGCGGAGTTGAAAGCCGAGCTTGAAAGCGTTGGTCGCAAAAACCCCAACAATCCGAAGGACTGGGAGGCAATGCCAGAAAAGATGGACACGCTTACCGCAGACGAGACCGAAGTTGCGGATAGTTTGGAAGCGTTTGAGGGAAACACCGCAATTTTGAAACAATTGGAAATCCGCTACAACGAAGTCGAGGGCGCGCTCGCGCGCGTCAAAGCCGGCTCGTATGGGCGATGCGAAAAAGGCGGAGAAATTATTGAGAGCGACCGTCTGGAAGCAAACCCCGCGGCGACCACCTGCAAAGCGCATATGCGCTAAACGCTTATGAGCTTCGCAAAAGTTTGGAGCGCCGAAACGCATCTCCTTGCCCCGCACCTTATCTCCGTTGAAGCCGACATTGCGGGCGGGCTCCACTCTTTTTCCGTGGTCGGGCTTCCCGACAAGGCAGTAGAAGAGTCGCGCGACCGCGTGTCGGCGGCAATCAAAAACAGCGGCTTCAAATCGCCGAAACAAAAAAATCAAAAAGTGACGATTTCCCTCGCGCCGGCCGACCTCAAGAAAGAGGGACCGGCGTTTGATTTACCGGTTGCGCTCGCATACCTCAAAGCCATCGGCGCTATTCGCTTTGAGCCAGAGAAAAAATTGTTCCTCGGAGAATTATCGCTGGACGGCGAGCTCCGCGCGGTTGCGGGCGTGCTCCCGCTCGTGGAAGAGGCGCGCAAGCGCGGGTTTACCGAGGTGTTTGTGCCGCAAGATAATGCGCGCGAAGCCGCGCTCATTCGCGGTATTGCGGTGTACGCGGTGCCGACACTCACTGCCGTTATCGCATACTTGATTCCAAAAGATATCGCCGGAGACGGGGATGAGACGCCGTATGTGAAAAAGCGCGCGTTGAAGCCCGTGCCCGAGACCCCCATTCCCGACGAACCGCCGGAAGCGCAGATTGATTTGTCGGACATAAAAGGGCAGGAGACGGCGAAACGCGGTCTTGAAATTGCGGCGGCAGGCGGGCACAACATTTTGCTCTGGGGCCCGCCCGGCACCGGCAAGACGATGCTCGCCAAAGCGTTCGCAGGAATTCTGCCGCCGCTTTCATTTCAAGAAATGCTGGAAGTGACGGGTATACACTCTGTCGCGGGGAAACTGCGCGACACGATTGTCGCGCATCCGCCCGTACGGGCACCGCACCACACCGCTTCGTATGTTTCCATTACGGGCGGCGGCGCGATTCCAAAGCCGGGGGAGGCGACTCTCGCGCACCGCGGAGTGCTTTTTCTTGATGAGTTTCCCGAGTTTGACCGCCGCGTGATAGACACTCTGCGCGAACCATTGGAAGAACGAATGATTTCCGTCTCGCGAGCGCGCGGCTCGGCGCACTTTCCCGCGCACTTTATATTGATTGCGGCAATGAACCCGTGCCCGTGCGGCAACAAGGGTGTTAAGGGCAAGTCGTGCGTGTGTGGGGCAAATGCCGCCGAGCGCTACCGTAGGAAAATCTCGGGACCGGTAATAGACCGTATTGATTTGGCGATTGAAGTGTCTGCAGTTGAACACGGCAAGCTTTCTGACGAAGCGCGCGACGGTTCACTATCGCGCGAAGTGCGCGAGCGGGTTATTTCGGCGCGAAAACGACAAGAAGCGCGCTTTGCGAAAGCAAAACTTGCGGTAAAAACCAACGCGGACACGCCGGCAAAACATATTGCCAAACTTATTCCGCTTGATGAAAAAACAAAGGGGATGTTAAACAGCAACGCGCACCGTCTTGATTTATCGGCACGCTCATACCACCGCGTGATGAAGCTCGCGCGCACGATAGCCGACCTTGCCGAGCGCGAGCGCGTTACCGAAGACGATATTCTGGAAGCCCTCTCCTACCGCCCGAAACAAGTGATAAACCAGTAGATTTGGTATGTTATTCCAAAAGTAGCATATACATACGATCGTAGATATAAACTACTCTGTCACATTCACCCGCACTTCATCATCCGCTCGCTCGCCGTCTGCATTGATGCACGCAATTTTAATGACCGCGTCTCGCGTGATTCTTCCTGCCGCGGTTCCTG
>CAYORD010000057.1:0-4821 GCA_964406265.1 uncultured Candidatus Saccharibacteria bacterium
TAAGCAGCAACGTGGGCAAATCGCTGAAAAGTTGCTTGATTCGCTTGGGTTTAATGCGCTGCCCGGAAATGCATACCCTCATCAACTTAGCGGAGGCCAAAAGCAGAGGGTTGCCGTGGCGCGTGCTCTTATCCATGAACCCCATCTCCTCCTGCTCGATGAACCCTTCGCAAACCTTGATGCGCATACCAGCCGCGATCTACAAGAAGTTCTCTCTCTCATTCACGAAAAAAAACGACCCACAATACTATACGTGTCCCATGAGTTGGACCATTGCACTTACCTTGCCGACCGCGTCCTTTTCCTTCACGGTCTACCATCTCACATTGTTTACGAAATTAATATCCCGCTCGAAAGACCCAGAAAGAGAGGAATGATTCTTACTTCTGCCTATACGGAAATTCGCTCTAAGATTCTTGCCGAGGAGGAAGAACTGTATGCAAAAAAATAATTCGCCAGCTTCCTCTTATACACATCCTCTCATCACGGTCGTAGTTGCGCTTGCTATTTGGTGGGCATCAAGCGCAGCTGGCTGGATCAATCCTCTATTTCTGCCGACCCTTGGTTCCTTTGGAAAAGCATTCATAAACCTCCTCTCGGGCCCAGACATATACCTAGATTCTGTTGCAACAAGTTACCGGGCACTCCTGGGGCTCCTTCTCTCCAGTGTAGTGGCTATACCGTTGGGTTTATTTTTTGGTCGGTTTCCCAAGTTCTATCAGTTTGTAGAGCTGCCAACAGATTTCTTTAGGTCAATTCCTTCCTCGGCGCTTTTTTTTCTCTTAGTATTATTCTTTGGCATCGGTGATTTATCTAAAATTGCTGTTGTTTTCTATGGCTGCTCACTAATCTTACTGATCAATACTGTTTACGGCGCAAGACCGACCAGGGAAAAACGCGATCGTATAAAAATGTTGCAGTCTTTCGGGGCAACACCCCGCCAAATATTCCATCTCGCCGTCTTCCGAGACGCCCTTCCTCACATAGCAGCCGGAATGCGTGTATGCATTTCTCTTTCTCTCGTTCTTGTTATCGTTACCGAAATGTTTTTGAGCGCTACGCGAGGTCTTGGCAGACAGATTTATGATTTCTATTTAGCCTATAGAATCCCTGAAATGTATGCAGCTATTGCTTTTCTTGGATTGATCGGTTTTGGAGCAAATAAATTATTCGTGCTTTTCGAGCGCAAAGCTATTTTTTGGCTCCCCACTCAAACTTAGAGCCCTATACTATGACTAATACTTTTCACCAAGCTCAAGACCAATTCGAGGGAAAGGAACATCAGTTTCTTGATTATCAAAATGTGCACATTCACTTTATTTACTCATTCTCATGGGATTGCAATGCCCAATCTTGGGAGACGCTCTGTAAAGGGTTTGCGTCTATTAATCCTGACAAAAGTTGGAAACGGTTTCGAATTCACGAGCGCACGCTACACCTCGGAGAGTTTCAGTTAACGGCAAATTACCAGCCAAGTCTTGTCAGTACAAGGGCTGTAATAGAACGAAGCGGAATGATACTAAAAAACGCTACTCTGATAATACCATTAGAGCAAGGTTTTCCAGACTCCAACATCAAACATCATAAATTTCAGTTTAGCCTCGGTTATACTATACGTTTCTTCGATGATGGAGCGTCCGTTTGCACTTTTTTTACTCGTTTTGATAAGGAGCACCCCGACGATAACCTCACCATGTTCGAGAAAATTCATGCATTGTTACATCTAGCAAGAAACGTTGACTACAACTTTGAGAAAAATGGTCGCGACCCAAAGAAGGAAAATTCAATTCAACATTTAACGGATGCTTACTTCATTATTCCAGTTGGGAGCTTACCGAATGACGAGGACTGGAGTTGGTTTCCAGAAAATAGTCGGTACTGTACTCTACACGATCTTTTTAGGAAATTCTTAACAGATCCACCCAGTTGGATATTCAATAAAGCCACTCTTTTCAAAGGTGATCTTGACGTTTTGGATTCAAAGGACAGAAACCAAGACTTTCAGTCGCCATTTGTCGTAGTGGTATCGGAAGTTGAAGGGGATTCATTCGTACGTTTTCGAAAGCACCCTACCCTGGAAGGAACCCGCGAAGTAGCATCAATCATGTGTCGATTAACATTGGACAATCGAAGAATCTTGAGAGACTATCTTCACTTGAGCAAGGACTACATTACAGAAGTGCTCGATTATGATTCGACAAGAAACGGTTTAATCAACTATTGCCTTGACCGTCGGTTATTCTTTTCATTCAGCAAACGCGGTGCAATCGCCATTACGCCGACCTTGAAAGACCTCCCCGCTTGTTTTGTCGTTCCATCTTTCATAAACCTTTTTGAAATAGTCAGGGGCCGATGGCATATATGCAGCATTTTAAATATGCGGTTAGATAATTTGATAGAAAGTTTAGACTTGACGGATTCCTTAACGCACACCCAAACCGTCGAAAAATTAATTGAACTGCGAAAGGCATACACTCGCTTCTTACGAGATCCCGTTCCCTATCTCTTTGACGGAGGTTCAGTGACGGAAATCGCGAAAAGATCGGTAACAGAACTTGGCATAAAAGAAATTTCAGACAATGTCCACCAAAAAATGCAAATTCTTGACGCCATACGTCAAGATATTGAAGAGAAGCAGCTGATGCTTCGAAGAGCAAAATTTGACGAAGAATGGGGAAAATTTAAAAAAGACCTAGGGAAGCACGAAAGTGCTTAATCACAAAGTCGCAATTGAGGCGCTAGAAGCAATAGCGGCATTTACTGGTGGCGTGCAAGGAGTACTCGATAGCCGGCCCATTAATCAGAAAAGCCGTCTCGAAGAGCTAGGAACTTTACAAATTATTAACTCGTCCGTATTCACTTTGTTAACCCGCGTAAAACAATCTCCGGAGTGGAGGCATGAACTGCAGCAGGAAGTGCTGTTCTTTCTCCGACAGGAATGCGAGGACCAAGCAATTCTATCAAAAAAGCTGGGCCACTTATATGCTGTGGGAGAAAGGTTAGATCTATTCCGCTACATTCAGCGCAACTTATTTTCAAAGTTGACAGATATTCGCCCGGTTAGTTTTTTGTGGTCCGATATGCACGGCTTCAATGCTGCCGACTATCCATTGTATCGTACGATTGTGGATCCAGTCATTTATGCTCATTCTCACCTATTAACAATTGATAAGCTTGGCAAAACTGATTCTCTTGCGGCGTATTCCGAAGCGCTCGACGGTGAACATTTATTGGTAAACTTTGCAAAGGGCTTGCGGCTGGAGTTTCTAAAGTCACGGAAAAGTGTGGGCATGCCAGATTCCGTGGGGATAGGTATTGGTATCGCCAAAGGCACATGCAGCTTCAATCAATTAAGTGGAAGGCCGGAGCCCTCACCGGATTGTGCTTGGACTCAGGCGGCAAAATCAATGTACACAGCCGAACGCCTTTGCAAATATTTTCATACGGCAGGGGGAGTTATTTTAGTGTCAGATAACTTGAGAGATATTTTTAAAAATGAGTGTAAACAGCTAAACTTGAGAGACATTGACTCTTCGTTAGGTGACGGAGAAGTGAATATGCTTCAATGAGGAATATGGCCAAAGCAAATCACTCTGAGAATCGCAGGTTCCCCTATTCCATCAGTCTGGTTCAAGTGGACGATCTCAAAGTTTCCGCAACATTTCGAAATGCGTGGGATACCCTAATGTCGGAGTGCTGCCATAATCACCCTGTATGGAAAGGATCGTTTGTACAATCCCTTTTAAGTTCGAAAACGCCTGAAAAAGAACGTTTTTTGCTCGCGTTAGTTTGGTCAATAAATATGGTCGCAGGCTCGTATTGCTTTCCTAGGTATGTTGCAGCTCTGGCAGCACGTTCAGAGCTGGACGCAGTTCGTCATGGCCTGCTTGAAAACGCCTGGGATGAGTCGGGAAGTTATGGTCACACCACACGCTCACACTTTTGGCTGGCTGTAAGACTAACTCAGCTACTAGGGTTGAAGGATACAGAAATTGAACGTATAAAACCAATTCCGGAGGCTCAAGTTTACACAGATGAACATTACCGTCAATGTGCGGTGGGAGATTTTGGCTTTGCTTTCGGAATGATTTGCCTTATTGAGGAATTTACAACTCCAGAGTTTACTTTGATTTTCAAATCATTCCTGCGTTCATGCAAAACTGGAATGGGCATAGATCCCGATGACTTTGTACTAAAGGGAGGTGCCGAATATTTTACAGCAAATATAGCCGATGACGAACGCCACAGAGAAGATATGCCACGTTTAGTTGCGGCGTGGCTTGACGCTAAGGGTGTAGAAATTGGGAATTCTGCTGAATTAGAAAAAGCATTGGAACCTGTTCGCGCTGGCATAAAACATAGCGCGGACCTACGCCAGAAATTCTTTGATGGTGTTTACCATTTTGTCAAAAACGGTGGGACAATTCACCAATTGCTTGGTACACCTTAGGCTATTAAAAAGAGAGTGCTCTTCACACTCTCTTACGGTTTCTTACCCTCTCCTACGGCTGACACAGAATCTGGAAACGCTCAAGAAACAAGATTCTTGGTTCGAACCTGCCAAGATTGTAATTTCTTTCAGCAATAGCGCGGCTTCCTGCTTCCAAAGCGGCAATCTTCAATCCAAGCGTCTGATTTTGGAAACGGTCGGTTCGAACCTCGTGCTTGAAGACCGAAAAATCAACATTGACGCGAAAAAACCGTTCCGGAAATGGTCTGGAACGGCTTCGTATACTGACTTGCGGAGGGTACAGGATTCGAACCTGTGAGGGGATTTCTCCCCAACCGCATTTCGAGTGCGGCGCGTTAGACCACTCTGCC
>CAYORD010000058.1:0-4819 GCA_964406265.1 uncultured Candidatus Saccharibacteria bacterium
GCGGTGGGCATTTCGGAGGGAGCGGTGCGCGCGCGGGTGCACCGCGCCAAGCAGGCGATGAAGAAGATATTAATTTCAAAATAATTAGCAAGCACAAAACAAAACACATTTTGCGAAGTGCTTACCTTTAAATAAGTTATGGCTGAATATATCCAATCGGTACGGCGCGAGGTGATGCGGCGCGTGTACGTCGTCTTCTTTTTGCGTAAAGTAGTGAAGCCGTTTTTGGTAAAAATGGGTTCTGTCGCGGCGCTTGCGCTTGTCGCGACCGCGTTCGTGTCGGTGCAAAATGTGCTCGGCAATATGCCGTCTCCGGCGCAGTTTGCCGCATTCGGCAAGTTTGTGCTCTCTGCGTTCCTCAATACCGAACTAACCGTTCAAGCGCTTTCGCTTGCGCTTGCGGTGCTCGCCGTTTTCGCCATCCGCGACCTTATGCGCGTCTCGCGCCTGTTCTCGTTTCGCCGAATCGTAGTTTAATTGGTAAGAATATTACTCAACCTGCGTTTTCCCTACACGCTTGGCTTCTCGCATAAAAAATTCTTGCCATGTTTTCTCTGGAAGCTTAATGCGCATGGTTGGGTAATCTTTCAGCGTTTCCGTCTTCATAAATTGTCCCGCGAGTTGGAGTGGGTCAAGACAGTGGTCAAATTTAATCTGCGCTTTTTTAGTAAGTTCATCAATGCTCCACTCTTTTTCTTTTTGTAGAATGCAGTAGAGGTCAATAAAGTCCCGCGCTCGTGGTTTTTGGTAAATGGTAAAAATCTTGTTGACCGCAATATCAAGCAAACTATCAACGGCGAGGTTGCCGATAGACGCGCCGCGCTCAATTCTAGTGAAGGGGAAATATGTGAATTCGGTTTTTATACGCTCGCCTGCAAGCGATAAAAAGAAAAGATGACGGTTAAAACTCTGTTCATAAGAAACGGATTGTATGCCGGCTTTTCCGCTAATTTTTTTGAAGAAAGCCGAAATCGCAAGCGGTTCAAATTCCTGCTCGGAAAAGAAATCCAAATCTTCGGAGAGACGGTGGTGCAAATAATATTCCGCAAGCGCGGTTCCTCCGGAAAGATAAAACTTGTCCGCCAGCCATTTTTCATCGGCGACGAGCGAAAGGATTCGGCGCTGATTTTCTGAAAGAATAGGCATATTATGAAAGCGCCAGCGCAAGCGCTTTTCGCTTGAATGGGTCAATATTAATGCTGTCCCAGTGTTTTTTCAGTTCGGCTTTGTTTATTTTCTGTGCCCCGAGTCCGAAATTGATGCGTTGTTCAAGCCGCCACACAGCATATGCTTGCGGGTCTTTTTTGAGTTCGCTTTCGTTGACCGACCAGTGTTTTGTGGGGGTTTCCATATCCATACAGTATAACATAAAATAGGCGCGGGTGCGAGGAAAGAAAAAATAAAAACCGTACGGACAAATTCTGTCCGTACGGTGTGCACTACACTTTCTTTCTCCTCAATTTTATCCGCTCCCGTTTTTTCGATGCCTCTTTTACATGTGGGGGAACAGGGTCTTTCTCTTGTGGATCACGGTTAGTTTGTTCCAGAATGACTTCATGACCGCATGAACAGTTAACAAAGTATGAGACACTAGCATCACCGCGGTCAAACATTCCACGACTCTGAACATCACTTTCCTCAACAAGCAGAATTGTCTTGCAGCTTCCGCATCTTGTTTTCTTCCGCCATTTCTTTTGTTTTTGGATTTTCACTGTTTTCCTTTTTGTTTAGAATTCCAGTACTATTGTAACATACCTCTCAAAGAAGCGCAAGAATTACTGTGGTAAGGAAGAATCACCTCTCCAGATTTCTTTTCAGCTTCTCCAGTATCTGCTCCACCGGCAGCGTATTCAAAATATTTTTCTTTTCCGCCCAGCCGCGGCGCGCTTGGGCGAGCCCCAGTTTGAGCGCCATGAAGCCGTCGGGCGAGTGCGCATCGGAGCCGATAGAAAGGAGCACTCCCGCGTTCACGCACTGTCGTATCAGTTCGTCGTGAAGGTCAAGGCGCTCCGGCGCCGCGTCAATTTCAAGCGCGGCGCCGTTCTCTTTCGCCGCAGCAATTACTTCACTCCAATCGGCGACAATCGCCGGTCGTTTATTCAAAAGGCGCGCCGTGGGGTGGAAAATGATGTCAATCAGGGGGTGTTCAATCGCTTTTATCAGCCGCTTCGTTTGCTCTTTCACCGACAATTCAAAATGACTATGCACGGAGGCGCCCGCAAAATCCATCTGCGCGAGCGCTTCATCCGCGAGGTCAAGCGAGCCGTCTTTTTTAATATTCACCTCCGCGCTTTTGAGAATACGAAGCTTGTAGCTTGTAATTTGTAGCTTGTAGTTTAGGGCATCTATTTCTTTCGCCTGGTCAGCAAACTCTTTTTCGTTCATCCCGCCGGTCATCGCGAGCCCTTGCGTGTGGTCGGTTATTGCAATGTATTCAAGCCCGAGTGCTTGCGCGGCACGCGCCATTTCTTCTATGGAGCGTGTGCCGTCGGTCCAAGTAGAATGCGCTTGCAAGTCGCCTTTGAGGTCGCCGTAACCGACAAGACGAGGCAGTTTTCCGTTTTTACTTGCTTCAATTTCTCCCGTCATTTCGCGTAATTCCGGCTCAATGTAGGCGAGTCCGAGTTTTTCGTAGAGTTCTTCTTCTGTTTTACCCGCAACAAAAACATCCTCATTTTTAAATAATCCGTACTCGTTAAGTTTCCAGCCCTTCTTAATCGCAATCTCGCGGAGCGCGATATTGTGCGCCTTTGAGCCGGTAAAATAGTTCAGCGCCGCGCCAAACGAACGCGCCGGTACAATCCGCACATCCATATCAATGCCGAGCGCAAGGCGCACATTGATTTTTGATGGGCCGCTCGCGTACACATATTCCACTTCAGGAAGTTCTGTAATCTTTTTCATCGTCTCTTCCGGTTTTTCTGATACGACGAGGAAATCAAGGTCGCCGACCGTTTCTTTCATTCTGCGGATGGAGCCGCCGGCAATCGCGTTTTTAACTTCAGGAAACGCGCGGAGCTTGCTTTCAAGCATATGCGCGACGGGGAGCACGGCACCTAAAATCATTCTCCCGCCGACCGCGCGCCGAAACGCGATGCCCTTGAGGATTTTCTCCTCGCTTTTTTCTCCGAAGCCCGAGAGAGCGCGCAATTTCCCAGAGCGCGCCGCCTTCTCCAGTTCGTCCAAGTTTTTTATCTTTAATTTTTCCCACAGCGTTTTGACGGTTTTCGGCCCTATGCCTTCCACTGCAACCAGTTCTCCGACCGCGACAGGTGTTTTCTTTTTGAGCCGTTCGTATTCCGCAAAGGTGCCGCGCGCGAGGAGCTCCGCAATATGCGCCGCGATACCCCCGCCAATGCCCGCAATTTCCGTAAGCGCTTTTGGGCCGCCCTTCGCAAATGTCTCGTACAAGGGCTCCTCGCGCGCTTCAATTGCAAGCGCCGCGCGCTCGTAGGCGCGCGGCTTAAACGGCTCGTTTTCCATCTCATACAGCGCCGCCGTCTCGCCGAGCAGTTCCGCAATCCGCGCGTTGGAGAGTTGCTTCATGGTATCAGTATGACATATTTTGTACGAGAAAAAACCCTTGCTTGTCTCTTGATTATTTGCGATACTCATACATATGAAGACCATTACTAAAAAAATTAAAGACGAGTTGGCGGATGTAGCACGAGACCTTGGGGTTTCAGAAGAAGCCGCTTTGCAAGAGGTTGTGTCGTCGTATCGGGCGCACACCGCCCCGTCTGATTTACGCGATGAACTGCGCGCATGGGATGCCGCAAGCGCCGCTGATTTTATCGCGTTTGAAAAAACGGTATGACACTCCGCAAAGGAGATGTTTGTCTCGTAAATCTTGCCGGTGCGTTTGGACACGAACAAACCGGAGTGCGACCTGCATTCGTACTTGCGACGACCGATACGCGCATTCTCATCGTTATTCCCGTAACATCAAACATCGGAGCTTTGCGATTTTCTCATACTCTTTTCATTAAAGCGGTTAAGAACAACGGTTTGACCGAAGATTCAGTCGCGCTCCTTTTTCATATCCGTGCAATAGACACACGCAGAGTTACCGAGCAGTGCGGGAAGGTGACTCCAACGGTTCAAAATGAGATAGACAAAAAATTACGCTCTCTCTTGTCATTGTAAAACTTGCTTTTTTTTAATACGGTAGTAGTGTTCGGGACTGGAAAAGAGTTGGGTTGGAACTCCGCTCTATTGTTGTTTGTCAGTTAACAATCAGTTTGAGAAAGGTCGGTATGAGAGCAAAGGATAGAATTATTGTCGCGGTTGATGTCGGTGACTTGGGTAAAGCACAATCTATCGTAGAAAACTTATTCACACTTGTCGGATGTTTCAAGGTCGGGTTGGAATTACTTACGGCAGAGGGGACTCCAAAAGTCGTTGGCTTGGTTCATTCACTCGGCGGTCAGGTTTTCTACGACGGCAAGTTTTGTGATATTCCCAATACGATTGCCGGCGCCTCCAAAATGGTTGCTGGAATGAAGGTTAAAATGTTCAATGTGCACGCTTCGGCGGGTGTTGAAGCGATGATGGCGGCGGTAGCCAACAAAGGGCAGTCGCAGGTGCTAGCGGTTACCGTTCTTACTTCGCTTGATGATGAAGGTAACGCGCCATTGGTTTTTGGTGCTCCAAGTAAAGCGAAAGTTTTACAATTTGCGCGCGATGCGAAACTTGCCGGTTGTGACGGAGTGATTTGTTCTCCACAGGAACTTGAGCTTCTTGGGAAACAAAAAGAACTTGATAGTTTGTTGAAAGTAACACCCGGTGTTCGTCCTGAATGGGCGGCGGTGGGAGACCA
>CAYORD010000059.1:0-4776 GCA_964406265.1 uncultured Candidatus Saccharibacteria bacterium
TTGTATCAGCATAAAACTAAGGGTATCAAATCTCCGACAAAAGTACACAAACGGCGGACTATTCTTGTGTTATCATTGCGACATCGTATGCCCAGCCAAAACGCGATTCGGGAAATTAAGATATGAAAAAAATTGCCGATATGCCGGAATTGGAGACGCATAATCTTTTGGAAAAGTTGGTGAGGGTTTTTACAGTGCCGGTTCTGAACGCACTCCCCGCGCGACTCATTCAGTTATTTATGCAGAAATCAAGCCATGACGCGGCGACGGTCGTGGCGAAAGGCGGCTCCACACACGCACTTGAAGCAATGTACACGCGTTATCATAGAGGTATTTTCTCGCGCGGATTTTTGCAGGGAGTCGCCGATATGTTTTGGCATCATTTTGTTTCTCAACCAAAGGCGCTCCGCAACCGTTTGCATATTGTGCAATCGCTTTTGGAAAAAGAAATCAGAAATCACAATGCGCCAACTTCCATTTTGAGTATTGCAGGCGGTTCGGCGCGCGCACTGATAAGCACGCTGACGAAATTGCGCGCCGAACATTTCCCGCACGCGATACGCGCCGTAATTGTAGACAAAGACGAGACCGCACTTGAAGTCGGCAAACGCGTTTCCGTTTCTGCGGGTGTGGCCGATTGTTTTGAGTGGGTACGCGGAAACGCGAACGATACTGCATCGCTTTTGCCGAATAGACAATTTGATATGGTGGAAATTGTTGGGCTTCTTGACTACTTTGATGCAGTACGGACCGCGCGTTTGCTTGAGATATTACGACCTATTATGAAAACAGGAAGCGCGTTACTTGTTGCAAATGTCGTACCGAACGAAGAACAACCGTTCGTACATAAAACTGGATGGCCTCAAATGCACTATCGCACTGCTGATAATTTTGCACACCTTATAGGGCAAAGCGAATTTGCAGTGCGTGATACAATAACGGAACCGCTCGGCGTGCATGCAGTAATACGCGCCAGCGCTTTATAATGGAACTATTCGCTGTGTCAGGACTCGTCAATGCGCTTACCGCCGCATCGTTCGGCGTATTAGTGTTTTTCAAAAATCGGCGTGAGCGGCAAAATCAGATTTTCTTGCTCATGACCGCTGCACTCGCTTTGTGGGGTATTGCCTATTGGCGGTGGTTGTCGTCTCACGATGTCGAGACCGCACTCTTTTGGGTGCGCTTTCTTGCGGTCGGATCTGTGTTTATTCCGGTATTCTTTCTTGATTGGGTAACGGTCCTGTTACAGTGTGGAAAAAAATTACGCGACTTTGTCGCGCTCGCCTATTTGGGAAGTGTGGCAGTAAGTGCGTTTGCGCTCAGTGATTACTTTATTGCGGGCATTGGACCAAAACTCTGGTTTCCATTTTGGCCAACTGCAGGCACGCTATACACTGCATATTTTTGGATACTTTATACAGGAGTAGTGCTGTGGAGCGTACATGAGTTGTATCACGGATGGCGCGACGAAAAAGACCCGATGCGACGCGGGCAGATTTTGTATGTATTTTGGGGAGCGGTACTTGGTTTTGGCGGTGGCTTTACCAACTTTCTTCTCTGGTTTGATATTCCGATAGCGCCATACGGAAATTTTCTGGTAGCGGCATTTCCGTTCCTTTTGGGGTTTTCGGTTATCAGATACGGATTGTTCAACGCAAAAGCGATTGCAACGGAAATACTTGTATTTTTCACCGCGCTCATTCTGTTCATTCAATTCGTCCTGTCCAATTCAATTGTTGAGTATGTTCTGCGCGGTATCTTTTTTGCAGCGGTCTCGGCGCTCGGCATCCTGCTCATCCGCAGCGTATATAAGGAGGTAAAACAGCGTGAGCAAATTCAGAAACTCGCTGAGGAACTCGCATTGGCAAACAAAGGACAGGAGGAACTCATCCATACCGTGAGCCACGAAGTGAAGGGCGGGCTGGCGCAGGCGGGCGCGGCGTTCGCGGCAATTCTGGAGGATGATTATGCAGGCAATCCGGAAGCGATGAAGAGTATGTTGCGCGAAGCGCTTGCGTCTAATAAGGAAGATGCGGGGCGATTGGAGCAAACGCTGATGGCGTTTAACCCCCGCCTCGGCACTGAGACCTACGATGTGCAGGAGTTTAATCTGCGCGAAGCGCTTATGGAAACCGTGAATCACCTAAAGTCCGAAGCGGAGGCGAAAAATCTCACGCTTGAAGTTCATGCGGACGAAAAAGAAAAGTTTACGATAAAAGGCGACCGCGCGAAAATCGCGAGCCGCGTTTTGCATAATCTGATTGAAAACGCAATCCTTTACACGCCCGCGGGCGCCGTAACCGTCGCGTTGCGTAAAACTGGCGGCAAAGTTCTTTTGGAAGTGAAAGACAGCGGCGTCGGCATCACACTAGACGATATGCATACGCTCTTTACCAAAGGCGGGCGCGGCAAAGACGCGATGAAAGTAAACGCACACTCAACCGGCAACGGATTGTATTTGGCGAAAACCGTTGTAGAAAAGCACAACGGCCGCATCTGGGCGGAGTCAGAAGGCATGGGCAAGGGCTCAACCTTTTTCATGGAGTTGCCGGCGAGTTAAAAAACTCGGGTGCCATTCGGCGAAATTTACGAACGCGCTCGGAGAAACGGTGGTGAAGTAACCTCTTTTTGTTCCGTAGATTCTGAAAATCCTGAGATTTTTAAACTAGCAGAATCGGAATGCCAGATGTTATGGACGGATACAAGACACAACAAAAACAGGAAAGTATGCGATAATGGAAAAATGGAAAAAGGCAGTGTAGAAGAACTCAAGAAAATCGACTTAATTGTTAATGCATCGGAGATTCCATTTGAAGGTAATACAGAGCGCGTTCTCCGTGAGAAATTACCGGAAGATTCTTTTCTTATGGCTGAAAAGAATAGCAATAAGGTTTCTGTGTATAAGATGATCTACCTTTCCAATAGAAAAAAGATAGTTGGGTTTATTGTTGAACCCAAAGACCGTGTTGGAAAACTTCCGTGCATTATTTGGAATCGCGGCGGCTCAAGGGATTTCGGAGCAATAAAACTCGGACAACTTTTTGGTAGCATTGCCGAGTTCGCCAGACAAGGATACATTGTGATTGCAAGTAACTATGCCGGAAGCCCCGGGAGCGAAGGAATGGACGATTTTGGGGGAAAAACGCTCGCCGACATTCTTAATTTATACAAAGTCCTAAAACAATATCCGCCGGCGGACATAACGCGAATTGGGATGTATGGTTGGAGCAGAGGTGCCGCGATGACCTATATGTGCCTTGCGAAAGTGCGCTGGATTAAAGCCGCTGTGGTTGGCGCGGGACCAACAGACGAAGTGAACGCGCCAAAATTCAGAAAAGGGTGGCGCGAACATCAAATCAGCATGTACGGCGAAAACCCGAGAGAGCAAGTAAAACGTTCGGCACTCTATTGGACAGAAAAGTTTTCTAAAAAAACTCCACTCTTAATTATGCACGGCACGGCGGATTGGAGAGTAAATCCGCTTGATTCTATAAAACTGGCAGAAAAACTGTACGAACAAAAAATGCCATTCCGTCTCGTAATGTTTGAGGGGGCAGACCATAGCGTGAGCGAATATAAAAAAGAAATAGAGAGATTGACCTATGAGTGGTTTGAGCGGTTTGTAAAAAACAAAGAAAAGCTTCCCAATCTCAAGCCGCATGGTAAATAAAAACCCGCTGTTTCCAGCGGGTTTGCGGTCTGAACGAAACGGGTTCAAGCCGCGATGAGATAGTCCTTGAATGTTGGACGGGTTCGATCGGCACCGCGATTGTGGCATTCAGCCGGACTGCACTGTTCAGCATCACAATCGGAAACTTTACAATCTCCGCGTTGCCCGGCAAGTTTTTCTCCAAACTCCCCTTCAAACAAAACCTGCGTTTCTTCGAATGCCCGCTGAAGATTTCGCGCGTCTTCTTCCCCTCTCATCCCAAAATAAGGGAAGTGGTGGAGAAAGTGGCCGAAAATTGTTTGACAATCTTCGGCATACTTCATGGTGTCAAGGATGTGGGTATGCCAGAATGTGTCCACTGATTTTGTTGGCACAATTTGGCGATCGCGATGTTTCAGGTTCAGTATCAGAAATTGACGGTACCGTTTTTCCACCTGTTCAATTTTCTCGCGGTCCCACCCAGGACCGTCGCTGGAACAAAGAAGTTTGATTTTTATTGGGTCAAGGTCAAGAGTTTCAATATGTTTGATTCTCTCTTCCACATCAACGGGCGGGCATACAGCATTCATAAACGAAACATTTGGGATTTTTGTTTTTGGAGAACTACCCAGCAATCGCTGGAAACTCCATGTTTACTATATACCCGCATTGTTTTTTGTCAAACAAAAATAACCCCCACACTTGTCCGACAAATGTGGGGGTGGTCGCCTATTGCGGCGACTGGGAATCTGCTAGCTGCACCCGATAGAAACTCGTTTGAGCGTCTGTCGTGTGCGTGAATATGTTTGAGCCCGTCTGCAAACTCAATGGTTGTTGGTACTTCGGAATCAAGTACCAACTTCCACCAAGTGTCTCGGCGAACTCAATGCTTGCAGAAATACTGCTCTCAGCGGAGACGGTAATCTCCGTTGTGTTGCTGTTCCGCATAATCTTTGAGATGCGCGGCGCATTTGTGATGAGCACAGGTGCTTGCGGCGACATCTCCGGCGCGCGGAGGGATTCAAGAAATACTGGAGGTGGAGACGAAACAGCGAGCAACCCGCCGTCTCGCGGGCTTCCATTTGCATTGAAGAAGGTCGCCCACCCGTCAAACGCCTCTATGGTTA
>CAYORD010000060.1:0-4641 GCA_964406265.1 uncultured Candidatus Saccharibacteria bacterium
ACACTCTATTTTACAAGAGTGTCCTACTACATTTGGGAATGAACCTTTGCTGTTCCTTGTCAGGAAGTGGCTCAAAATCAGCGAAAAAACTCAAAAGAAGGAAAAAAATGAAAAAAACTCTGGTCGGTTTGCTGTTGTTCTGTCTTACGATTACCGTTTACGCCCAAACCGGCGGTGGTGGAGGTGGAGGAGGTGGTACGCTAATTCGGGATGGACTCATCGCGTCAGCATATGGCGGTGACATAAACATTCCCGTGGGGTACAAACTGCCCGCGCCTATACTGATATTTAATCTAACTCCCGCGGTCATTGGCACGCCGGTTTCCCATATAGTCGGGGGAGTTAAAATCGACATCATATCCTCTACAGCTACTATTGCAAGTCTAGGGACCATTATTCCTATCTATGCATTTGAAGGCGGGCTGGAAGGAACCAGTATTCATGTGGGGTACGTGCAACGGATTTCAAACCCGATGAATGAAAAAGCGGGAACAATGGTGTTCATTTTATTTCCCAACTTCACCATTACGAAGGAGACGATGTTCGTTGCATACTCCTTTGTTGGGATGTTTAGTCTCAACGATACAATTTCAACCATTGGTCATGGGATAACCGCGCTCGATATCTCTACGGGGCAAAGTGGCAACGCTTTACTCTTTGACGACACTCATTTCGAGCAAAAGGTTGTGTTCTATAATTCTACCGCGCAAGCGAATGCACCAGCGCAAAACGAGCCGACTCCGATGGATTCGGAGTGGCTCAAGGAGGTTATCGCTTTGTACGACAAACACCTATGCCGCGAACCGGATGCGGCGGCTCTGGAATTTTTCTGGAAAAGGTGGCCAACAAGGGTGGACCAAGTGGAAAGAGACCTGACTACCAGTCGGGAGTATTTCCTTAAAGAGACGGTCGCGAAAAGAAAGACACGGGGCTAACAAACAAAAATGAATTTCACATCGCGGAAACAGAGTTCTCTGTTTCCGCGATTTTTTTATTTCCAGGAAAAAATCGGAATAAAAAAAGAAAAACGGGTCGTATTGCGCGACATCATTTTTCTGCTATCCTTGTTATTCAGTTATAGATTATTAGTTATAAGTCATTTTTCATGAATCCAATAATCTTGTTCGCCATCGGTTCGTCGGTCGTTACTATTATATATGCGGTTTTTTTGACAACGCGCATTTTGAAACAAAACCCGGGAAATACGCAGATGCAGGCGATTTCAAACGCCATTCGGGAAGGCGCGAACGCTTACTTGAACCGTCAATACAAAACAATCGCATTCATCGCCGAAATTTTGTTTGTGATAATCGGCCTTGGTATCAACTGGATAAGCGCGGCAGGTTTCTTGGTGGGCGCATTGCTTTCTGGTGTTGCCGGCTATGTCGGAATGTTCGTGTCCGTGCGCGCGAACGCGCGCACGGCGGAAGCCGCGCGCCGCGGCCTCGCACCGGCACTTTCTCTCGCGGCGCGCGGCGGCTCGGTGACGGGACTACTCGTTGCGGCGCTCGCGCTCCTTGCGGTTGCAGGTTTCTACGCTGTCACGGGCGACATTAAAGCGCTCATTGGGCTCGGGTTCGGCGCATCGCTCATTTCGGTTTTTGCGCGGCTCGGCGGCGGCATCTTCACGAAAGCCGCGGATGTGGGCGCCGACCTAGTCGGTAAAGTGGAAGCGGGCATTCCGGAAGACGATCCGCGAAATCCGGCCGTGATTGCCGACAATGTGGGCGACAATGTGGGCGACTGCGCGGGAATGGCGGCAGACCTTTTTGAGACCTATGCTGTGACGAGCGTTGCGGCAATTCTGTTGGGCTCGCTCGCGCTCCCCGGAAATGCGGCGGCGGTTTTATACCCGCTCGCACTCGGCGGCGGCGCGCTTATCGCGTCTATCATTGGCTCATGGTTTATGAAACTTGGTTCATCTCAAAATATCATGGGTGCGCTATATAAAGGACTCATCGCATCCGGAATTCTTTCTGCGATTGCGTTCTACCCCATTACGAACTACCTTATGGGAACAAACGGCGTTTATGCAACGCTCAATCTTTTCTTTTCCGCGCTCATTGGCCTTGTGGTAACCGCGGCACTCGTCGTCATTACCGAATACTACACGGGCACGGGGCATACGCCGGTGCAATCAATCGCGCGCGCGTCGCTCTCGGGGCATGGCACAAACATTATTCAAGGGCTTGCGATTTCAATGAAGGCAACCGCGCTTCCGCTTCTTGCAATTGTCGCAGGACTTCTCGGCGCGTACTACTTCGCTGGGCTTTACGGAATTGCGGTAGCGGCAATGGCAATGCTCTCGCTTGCTGGTATTATTATTGCGATTGACGCATACGGTCCGATTACCGACAACGCGGGCGGTATTGCCGAGATGGCGAACCTACCGGAAAGCGTGCGCGAAGTTACCGACGCGCTTGATGCAGTCGGCAATACGACGAAAGCGGTAACGAAGGGATACGCCATCGGCTCCGCGGGGCTCGCCGCGCTCGTGTTGTTTGCTTCATACGCGGAGGACTTGCGCTCGATCGGCGCCGAAGTTGTGTTCGCGCTCGGCGACCCGAAGGTGCTTGTCGGGCTTTTCATCGGCGGCCTTTTGCCCTACTACTTTGCCGCGCTCGCGATGGAAGCAGTGGGCAAAACCGCAGGCAAGGTGGTTGAGGAAGTGCGGCGGCAGTTTCGCGAGATTGCGGGAATTATGGCCGGTACCGGCAAGCCCGATTACGCGCGCTGTGTTGATATTGTGACCAAGGCCGCCATCAAGCAAATGGTTTTGCCTGCGCTCATTCCGGTCGTCGTTCCCATTCTCGTCGGTTTCACCTTGGGGCCTGCGGCGCTCGGCGGCCTCTTGGTCGGCTCAATTGTAACCGGACTCTTCGTCGCGATATCAATGACCTCGGGCGGCGGCGCGTGGGACAACGCGAAAAAATATATTGAGAAAGGAAATTACGGCGGCAAAGGAAGCGATGCGCACAAGGCGGCGGTTACTGGCGATACTGTAGGCGACCCGTATAAAGATACCGCCGGTCCGGCAATCAATCCAATGATAAAGATATTAAATATAGTTGCACTCTTGCTTATTCCGTTCCTTGTATAATATAATGGGCGGGGTTAGGAATGATTTACTCACTAACATAATTATCCATATGTCATACACAAAAACGATGATGCCGCTTCAGGCGGCGGCGATTGCAGGGCTTCTGCTTTTGGGCACGGTCGCTTTTGCGCAGGACCCTTCATCTTCGGATAAAAAGGCCGAAGTACAGAGTCAGCGCGAGAAAGCGCAGATGCTCAAAACGGAAGTGAAGGAAAAGAAAGCGGAGATTAAAGACCAGCGGATGGAGCTCAAAGAAAAAGCCGCCACGGTGCGCGTAGAGAAGAAAGAAAAAATGAATGCGGCGAAAAAGGCGCGGCTGGAAGGGGTGGTGCGCAAACTTTCACAGCACATTAAAAATCTTGAAACGCTCCTCGCGCGCACAGAATCGCGCATCGCAAAAGTTGCGGCGCAGGGTGGAAACACAACGGTATCCGCCGCATTTGTCGCAACTGTAAAGACGAAAACTGCTGAAGCAAAAATAGCGCTTGAGGAGCTGAAGGCGAAAGCGCAAGCGGCGGCGGCAAGCGAAACAAAAGAAAAAATTGCGGACCTTACGGCTGCCGCGCGCGCCGTGGAAGCGAAAATAAAAGAAGCGCGCGCGGCGCTTGCGGACGCGATTAGTTCTTTGAAGCCCGGAAGAAATACCGTAAAGCCGCAATAATTTATTTTAATTATTACTATTATAAAAAAATAAAACAATGGAACCACAGAACACAATGCCTATGGGAGAACCGAAAAAGAGCGGCGCCGGCGCGCTCATCGGCTCAATTATTATTATTCTGATTTTAGTGCTGGGTGCGCTCTACTTCTGGGGCGGCAAGTTGCAAACAAACGACCAAGAATTTAACTTTGATGAATCATCTGCCGCCGTAAACGGCGCAACGAGTACTTCAGATGAAGTATCTGATATAGAGGCGGACTTGAACGCCGGAGGAACACTCAATCTGGACGAGGATTTGAACGCACTGCAATAATCTTGCTATTGCAAAAATGAAATGAAGAAACCCTCGCTATACTAAATACAGCGATGGTTTTCGATTTGACCTGGTACTTCCCAATATAGAAAAAACTTGTCAAGTACTACGGTATCTGCTATACTCTCGCTATGAAAAATACGCTCAAAAATGGCTCGGTGCGGATTATCATTTTTAAAGACAAAAAGGACTGGGTTGGCGCTGTGCTGGAACTGAATATTGTGGAAACCGGAGACGACCCGCAAACACTCATGCTTTCTTTGGAGGCAGCGATTCAGGGGTATGTCGCTGTAGTTGCTAAAGAACGTTTGAACGAGAGTCTTCTTAATCAGAAACCGAATCCTGAATATGAGAAAATGTGGAATGATTTTACACTTCGGCGCCGCGCCAAATCGATTCCAAGTATCTACAGCACAAATACGCTCTCGCTTCGCGCTCTTGTCCGGTAATATACGACTATGTCGCGTGGTCTTCGCAACTGGACATTCAAAGATGTCGTAAGATTTCTCCAAGACCGCGGGTTCATCTTTAGTTATGCGAAAGGGAGCCATCATTTTTACTTCAGAT
>CAYORD010000061.1:0-4608 GCA_964406265.1 uncultured Candidatus Saccharibacteria bacterium
CAAAAGACCACAAATATACGGTCGAACAACTTAAGAAAGCCCGCCTTGAAGCGGGCTTGGATCAAGCAGATGTAGCGAAGCTACTTGGTAAGACTCAACCTCATGTCTCGAAAATTGAGGCGGGGCAAAGACGACTTGATATTACGCAACTCAAAGAGTTTGCAAAAATCTATAAAAAAGACCTGTCTTTTTTCATAAAATAAATATGCAAAAACGAACACTCGCGCAGATTAAGAAAGCACTAAAGGAACTGTCTGAAAAGGGATGGATTAAATCCAACCGCTCACACAATACAGGGATTGGCAAAACACTTGAGGATTATCTCGGTATTACTGAAAATAATATCGCGTTGCCGGATTTTGGAGTTATGGAATTGAAATCACAAAGAGCGGGTACGGCTTCCATGATGACTCTATTCACCAAAAAGCCAGAAGGAATCACGAATGCAGAAATCTTGAAAAGATTTGGCTATCCCGACCCTGAATATCCGCAACACAAAATACTTCATCAAACCATTACGAATGGAAAGAAAAATGGTCGTGGTTTTCATAGTAAAGTGGACGAAAAACAAGGCAAGCTACTCATACTCAAAAATAGAACTGTGCTTGGATACTACGAACTAGATTTTTTGAAGCTAAAAGGTGCAGAAAAAATTGGAAATGGTCTTATCCTTGTCTTTGCAAATTGTAAGAAAGAAAAAGGGCAAGAATACTTTCATTACACAGAGGCGTGGCTATTAAAGGATATAGACCCAAAACAATTTCTCGCACTATCAAAATATGATATTCGTCTTGGTGTTTACAGAACTGGAAAGAATGCAGGTAAACCACATGATCACGGCTCAGCATTTCGGCTCACCCGTCTTACTGAAAAGACTTTTCCGCTTTTGTTCAAAACACATAAGCGCATTCTTTAGTTTTTCCTCAATACAACAATACTCTCTTTGTTCATTGTTTCCTCCAACGCGCCAACAATGTTGGTTGGCGAGTTTTTGATAGGCATTCTTTTCCCCGGAATATTGCGGACGATTATATCCTCACAAGTAAAGCCAATTTTTTCTGCAAGCTCGGCAATAATAAAATCCGTAGGAATTCTAACTTGCTTTACTAATCTATTACCTACAACAAGACAAAAATATTTTTTAGATTTTAAGATTGTATGTGCTTGTTTCAAACAATCATTTAGTCCTATGTAAAAACTTAATACATCTCTTGCTCTAGCTTCATCTTGCCTTGCAATTTTTTCTAACGATTCCTTAAGATAATCAGACGGGAGTATATGTGTTAGATTTTTTGTAGCCCTACCACCAAGTAGATCGTTATCTACACCCGAAGCATCGTTTGGATTATCAAACACATCAATCCACTGTGCCGAAAGGCGCGAAAATTGTCCGTATGCGACCGTTGTTCTGCTATCTCCATACGGAGGAGAAGTAATAATGCAATCAATCGAATTTGGCTTTATTCCGTTTGCCTTTGATGAATCTCCGTAAATAATCTTAGTCCACGAATCTTTGTCGGCATCTTTGTAAAATTCTGTCATTCCTGCGATATTTTTCTCCGCATTTTTGCGGAAGATTCCTAAGACATTCGGATCATGCTTTTCGAGTTTTTCCCCTTTAACACGCACCAGTTTGAACTCTCCAGTTTTTGTGTTAGATGAATAGCGAACGCTCTCGCTAAAAGCAACCATTAAGAAATTCTGAATGGGCTTATCTTTTATTTCGCGTATAGCTTTCTTTAATTTGGCAAGTTTAACAATTACTTTATCCTTGAACCAAAAATCTATATTCTTAAAATCTGGTCGTTTTATTTCGCTGTCCTTTATTTTTTCTACCCTATCAAGCAAAGTGAGATATTCCTTCGTCAGTTTTTGAGGATTTATAGGAGTTGTTTTTGCATGAGCAAGAAAAATAGCCAAGGGATTTAGATCAATGCCGTAGGCATTTCTGCCTATCAATCTACTTTCAACAAGAGCTGTACCCGAGCCACAAAAAATATCACAAACAGTGTCGCCCTTTTTGCTATAAGTTTCTAACAATCTTCTTCCGACTTGCGGAATGAACATGGCAGGATAGGTATGTATTCCGTGTGTATATGATTTTGTTTTTTCTCCCCGATAATCCCATGAATAATCTATTTTGCGGACATATTTTTCATCCCTTGATTGTCCTTGATCAAGCTGTGATTCAAGATTGCGAATTATCTTTACAACAACACCTCTAATTTCCACCTCGTCACGATATATTGGGAATAATGTGGGATTAGCCGGTTGCAATCTAAACTTTCCATTCTCTCGGTATAGTTTCTTTAATGTTGCCTCATTGTCATCAATCACAGCGACAACGGTTTGCCCATTTTCTGCCACTTCCTGTTTTCGGATAATTACAATATCACCATCAAAAATACCCTCATCAATCATACTGCTACCTTGCACACGCAAAGCATAGTGTTTTCCCTGCTGTCCGACTTCGTCTTTTGTGATAGTGATAGTTTCGCCAGGAATTTCTATCGCCTCAATCGGCTGTCCGGCCGCGATTGCTCCGAGAATGGGGATTTCGATAGTTTGTTTAGCTTCTACTGTTGAGACAGCGCGGGGCTGATTATGTTCCTTATTCAAAAACCCTGCATCCTGAAGTTTACGGATGTAATAGTGCGCTGTAGATACAGAGGCGAGCTTAAACTTTCGCTTGATCTCCTCAAGAGAGGGAGCATAGCCCTTTTTTGCCCTGTAGGTTTTTATGAAATCGAGTACTTGTGCTTGCTTCTTTGTGAGCATATATGCTATTATAGAAAATAAATAGAAAGTATACAACCCGAAGTTATCCCCATTTTATCTATATGTCAGAACAGAGCAAAAACAACGAACAGCGCAGTACAGACCTCTCCAAGCACAAGCGGGACGGCAAAACGCTTTTATCACCCTTTGGTCAATTAGAGAATATGCGACCCTCGTCGTGGAAAGACGACAGGATGCCGGAAATGTTATGGGCAGTGCTTTTGGTTGGCAATTTGAAACGAGAGGAAGCGCTTGAGATATTTCGGAATGTCGCAACTTTTGTACAAGCTCACCCGGAGTTGTCTGATATCACACTGTCTGGGATGGCGTCTTGGCCTAAGGACAAAAGAATCGAGTTTGTAAAACTTCTTTCCGAATCTCATTCGGAGGCATCAAAGATACTTCGTCCATTGGTTGCATTTGTCCACTTACCTGCGCTGGGTGAATGGGTGGAGGTGTTAGGAAATGCCACCGACGAGAGCGAGGTGGCGGATTATCTTGCAAAAGGGGTTGTTGCGACTTTGTGGCACCAATCACAGGAAGCGACCGATTGTCGCTGGGTTAAGTTTCTGTGTCAGATCCACGGTGGAAAAATATCGTTTCCTGTTGCTCTTAAGGAAAAAGTCCGTGGTATTTTTGAATATCCAAATTACGGAGACATGCGTGAGATACGTCCATTCATACGGGCTTCGGAAATTGCAATGAACATACCAAATCAGGAAAAAATTAGTGAGTGGCCGGAGAAGTTCTGGAAGGCATGTTTACAAAATACGCTTTGCGCTCCACTACCACGAAAAGAGCAACGAAAAGACAACATACATGTTAACCATGAACAGATACATAGAATCCGACATTTACTGCTTTTGCATTACCTCAAGACAGATGAGTCAACTGCGATTGATGCGCGACATGACACTATATTCGGTGTGGGTTTTTATGTTTTAAGGTTGTTGGACGAGCTTGTCGCAACTAATTTGTCGCGTGGAATGATTGGTCGGCTCGCTCTCCGAACAGTAGTTGAGAGTCATATAACCATTGTCTACCTCATCAAGAAAAACGACCCTACACAGTGGGAGGCGTTCAGAAACTATGGCGTTGGGAAAATGAAATTGAGCTATCTAAAGACAAGGGACTTGGGAGATAAGCCCTCGTTCATTGATGAAGAATTCCTCAAAGAGATTACTAACGAAGATAGATGGGAGGAATTTTCAAATATAGAACTTGGACACTGGGATGAATCTGATTTACGGAAAATGAGCGAAGAAGCGGGATGTAAGGATGTGTATGATGCCTATTACGATTGGACATCTTCATTCTCCCATGGAAATTGGGGTGCAATCCGAGAATCCAACTTTGCCATGTGCGCCAATCCATTGCACAGGGTACATCTCATACCATCAGTAAGTGTCTATCCACTACCCGGGGTTTTAGAGGATGTGGTGAAAATCGCGAATAAGATACTTGGTGTGATCAACGAGCAATATCATGGTTTGGACTGCGAGATAGTGAATGAGCCGAAGCCAAAAAAGTTTCCGTGGTGGAAGGACTTGTATTCCAGAATCCGCTATTGGAAAACGCGCAAACTTTTGGCATTCATAACTGGTCAAGGTAAGGGAGCCGGCTCGCGGTAGCGAGCGGGATGTGCGCGCACTGGGTGGGAGGGGCAAGCACAGAGGTATTTGCGCCTCGGACATTTCCGCTAGGGCGTCCACGCCCTTGGATGAGCGCCGCCGTAATCTTGCAATACAGAAATCCGAAGCGGAAGCGACACCACAAAAGCTATTTTGAAAACGAGGAAGGGGGTTGTGCGAGGGCGGACTCCGAAGGCAC
>CAYORD010000062.1:0-4546 GCA_964406265.1 uncultured Candidatus Saccharibacteria bacterium
ACCGACCGTCGCCATATCGCTCGGCGGTTCGTGCGTGGAGAATCCAACAGTGAGGTGCGGGTAGCGCGTGCGCATCGTTTCAATAAAATCAAGCGAGAGTTTGTCGGCGGGCGTCGGGTAAATCGCCACACAATGCATCAGCGCAAACTGCGCGCCGCGATGGTCAAAGAACGATACGACTTTGTCCACTTCTTTTACGGAAAGTCCGCCGACAGAAACAATCACTGGTTTTCCGACCCCGGCAACCTTCTCCAAAAGCGGCCAATCCTGCGCGCTGCAGCTTGCAACTTTGATAATTTCAACGCCGAGAGAGTTCAGAAAATCTACCGACGGCTCGTCAAAGGGAGTTGCCATCGTATAGAGCCCCGCGCGGCGCGTTTCTTCCACAAGTTCGCGGAACTCACTCTGCGAGAGCCGTGTGGAAAGAAAGCGCGGAATGTGTTTTACATCTTTCCGCTCGCGGAAAGACGGGTGGATGAATGAGTCAAGATCGCGGAGTTGTAATTTCACCGCGGCGCGCACGCCTGCCTCCTTCACCGCCGCCGCGGCTTCGCGGATGATGCGCTTGCCGTGCTGAAGCGACCCTTGATGGTTGTTCGCCATCTCAAGAGTGAAAAGCCCGTCAAAATTGAATTTGGAAGCGTCGGGCGTGTGCATACGAGAAGTTACTTCTACTGCAACCCTCGAGCAAAGTCAAAGGTTATGCGAGGTGCTTCAGAAGTACCTGCTCATCGGTTGGAATGGGGACTTTTGTTTTTTTGCCGATAATGCGGCCTACTTCGCTTGCGGAAATGCCGCCTGTGTCAGGTCGGTTGAATGCGAGCGTTGCGCGCATTATTTTCTCTCCGGCGTTAATATCTCGCGCCGCGACAATCGCCTGCCCCGCCCACGCGCGCGCGTCCGCGCGCGCTTTCTTCCGCGAAGCGAAAGACGGCGCGCGGAGCGCTGCTTCCACTTCGCGTACTTCCCGCACCAAAGCTGAAAACTCGTCCGGCATGAGCGCTCCTGGATTATCAAGCGACCGTGGGTCGGTTTTGTCAAAAGTCAAATGTTTTTCAATCACGGAGGCACCGCGCGCAACGGCTGCAATGCACGCGTGCCTGCCGACGCTATGGTCAGAAAAGCCAGCAACGCCAAATTCCGTGCGAAGCCAGTCCATCCGAGGCAGATTGATTGCTTCAAACGGCGTCGGATACTTCGTGACGCAATGGAGTGGAATAACTTTTGGCGCGCCGGATTTTTTCAGGACGCGCATCGCTTTGCGTACTTCCGCATCAGTTTGAAAGCCGAAAGAAATAAATACCGGTTTTCGCCGTTGCCCGACATTTTTGAGAAAATCAATATTATCCGCTTCTCCGGAACCGACCTTGAAAAACGGCACGCGCAATTCTTTGTCCAGATATTCCAAGCTCGCGACATCGTGCGCCGTTGCAAAAAAGATAATGCTTTTCTTTTTTGCGTACGCCTGCAGCTTTTTTATCTCGCCACGAGAGAGTTCTTTATATTTGAGTCGAGCGAACCAATCATAGCCGAGATGTTTCTCGTATTTTTTTGCGATTTTTTTTGATACCAGATCTTCGGTGCGCCAGAGTTGGAACTTTACGGCATCCGCTTTCGCGGCAACCGCGGCGTCAATTTGCTTTTTCGCAAGCCGAAAATCGCCGTAGTTGGTAACGCCGGCTTCGCAAATGATGAATACGGAATCTTTCTGCATAGCGCAAACTATACAACCCTTGCGAAATAAGGAAAGTTATGTGAGAATATGAGGTGGAACAGAATTTTGACAATTAACCAAGAAAGACCGAAAAATGAAAACACCCGTATTTGTCTGCGACTTAACGCACACCTACAAAACCATAGCGCTCAACTGTATGCCTTACCCCGTCGCGTGCCTCGTCACCTACGCACGCGCACGGCTCAAAAATCCCGAACAATTTGATTTTCGGATTTTCAAATATCCGAGCAAATTGATTGGCGCGCTGTTACAAGGCATTCCGCCAGTCGTTGCGTTCAGCAACTATATGTGGAACATTGATCTGTCATACAGTTTTGCGGAACGAATTAAAAGAAAAAAACCGCAGACAGTCATCGTATTCGGTGGGCCGAATTATCCGACCAACCCCGCAGAGCAAGAGCGGTTTCTCCGAAAATATCCTCTCGTAGATTTTTATGTCTATAAAGAGGGCGAAGTCGGCTTCACCGCGCTTTTGGACGCGCTCGCCGAAAACGGCTGGAATGCAGAAGAAGCGAAACATATTGCATTGCCTGGCTGCCACTTTCTACGCGAGGGAAAAGCGGTTATCGTACCGCCGGCGGAACGGATTAAAAACTTGGACGATATACCATCGCCGTATTTGACGGGGGTGTTGGACGAGTTCTTTGAACCGAACATTGTGCCGATGATTCAGTGCAATCGCGGATGCCCGTTCACCTGCACCTTCTGCGTGGAGGGACTCCTTTACTACAATAAAGTGAATCGGCGCACCACCGCAACCATAGAAGAAGAGCTCCGCTACATCGTGGCGCACAAGCACCATACCATCCACGACTTGCATATCGTGGATTCAAACTTCGGGATGTACCCCGAAGATGAAAAAATCGGAGATGCCATTGCGCGCATCCAGCATGAGTTTGGCTGGCCGGAATATATTCATGTCGCCACCGGCAAAAACCAGAAAGAACGGGTACTTAAGGTGGCGAAGAATGTGCACGGAGCGCTACGACTTTCTGGAGCGGTGCAATCGTTGTCGGAAGAGGTACTCAAAAACATTCGGCGCAACAACATCAAGGCCTTTGAGCTTATGGAGCTTGCAAAACAAGCGCGAGAGCTCGGAAGCAATGTGTATTCGGAATCAATTCTCGCTATGCCGGGGGACTCGGTTGCGTCTCATATTGAGACCAATCGGATTCTTTTGGATGCGGGGTTTCAATTCATCAGAAACTACCCCCTCATGATGCTGATGGGCGTGGAGATGTCTGCACAAGAAACGAGAACAAAGTATGAAATGAAGACGGGATTCCGCGTCATGTCGCAATGCTTCGGCGTGTACCCCTTCGGCAACGAAGAACCGCTTGTGAGCGTGGAGATTGAGGAGATTTGCACTTCCACCAATACCCTCTCGTTTGAGGATTATTTGGAAATGCGGCTCTTCCATCTCGCGATTGAAGTGTTCTACAACGATAGTATTCTCGTGGAACTCTTTGTGTTCTTGAATGCGCGGGGTATCAAAACCTCGGACTTCATTCTTTCCGTCTTCAACGGTTGGCGGGAACAGTTCCCGCCAAAGCTGAAACACATCTTCAATCAATTCCGCGCGGAAACGATTGAAGAATTGTTTGAATCGGAGGGTGCGCTTCAAAAGGCGGCGAAAAATCCGTCAGTGATCGCAGAGTACGCAAAAGGAAAGCACGGCAGTAATATGATCTACCGATTCAAGGCGATGGCGTTTATGGACGCGGTGGATGAAATTATGCAGTACGCGTTTTTTTGCGCGCGCACTATGGTAAACGATGAACTGTTGTACCTTCACGAACTGGAAATATTTTCAGTCATGAAAAAACACAAGTTCCTTGAAACGGGCAAGACGCGTGAAGGATTCTTTCATTTTGACTTCTTAAACGGCGGAACTGCCATACCGGAAGGCAAACGGATGCGGTTCTTTCACACCGAAAACCAAAAGGCGCACATTAACGACCTTTTGCGCCTTTACGGGAACGACCCGATCGGCGTCTCGCGGATTTTGAGCAAACAAAATGTTACTAAAATGCTTCGCACTGTTGAGGTTGTTGCCTAACAATAGAAGTATTACACACATCTTCCTTGTCCCATCGCGGATGAGGAAGATTTTTTTATTTACTTTTTAGGACGGTCTCTGCGACACTAACATCAAACGGCTCGTCTATATCAACGGCATATTTTCTGTCTACAACCACCGACTTGCTTTTTTCTCCTTGAATTGTCCCAAACTGCGCCAAATTGGAAGGACGAAAACAATACACATTTCCCATCGCGTATGTTGTCGGTTTAATCCCAGTTAGTTTTGACTCCGAGCGCTCCTTTTCAAAAAGAAAATGCGTGTATCCATCTTTGTCTATCACGCGCTGTGCAAACGGGTGAAAATGGGTCGGCACTTCAAATACTGATTCAACTGAATCAAGATCTTCTGAAAATAAAAGCTCGATACACCGGTCAACTTCTTCGGGACTGACGAGCGGACTGGTCGGCTGTACCAAAACCACCGCATCAGGCACATATCCTTCTTTTTCTTTCAGAAAATCCAGTTCGTACTGCAACACCGCCACATGCGATGCGGTATCGGTCGCCAAATGCCCGGGGCGCATAAATGGAATTTCCGCGCCGGCTTTCCGCCCGACCTCCGCTATTTCTGCATCATCTGTATCCACGATAAGGCGCGTGATTTTTTTAGCTTTTTTAAGCGCTTCAATAACATACACCATTGCGGGCTTTCCTAAAATCGGCACGATACTCTTTTTCGGAATCCTCTTTGACCCCCCTCGCGCCGTAACGGTCGCCAGCACTTCGTAT
>CAYORD010000063.1:0-2425 GCA_964406265.1 uncultured Candidatus Saccharibacteria bacterium
TATCATTACGAGTATTAAAAGTGAGAGTGTCCTACTTCAGGGTGGAATTTAGGTCTTTTTTTCTTAAACAAAACTACCACAAGAGGAAACGATGAGTCAAATTATCGCGGTTATCCACTTGCGCGACTTTGCGCACGCGGTAAAATATGAGCAGGTCCGTTTGCGGAATATAAACTCTATAACATACATATAGGGAGCTCAATATTTGACCATCGTCCGCGATGTTCGTGCGAGCACCCACCTAACTTTGTTAGGAAACATATTTTACAGCGGACCGCACCAAGCACTTTCTTCGGAAAGTGCTTGATTGCGTTACGAAACAATGTGCTATACTGACCGTATATCAAAAGGCCGTTTTTTATTAAAATCTTTTTAATTTATGAAAAAAAGGAACGGGTTCACTTTAATAGAACTTCTAGTGGTAATTGCGATTATCGGGATTTTGACTTCGGTCGTGCTTGCTTCTCTTAATTCGGCGCGCGACAAAGGAGGCGACGCTGCAGTAAAAGCAAATCTCTCAAACTTGCGCTCGCAAGCCGCGTTGTACTTTGACGACAATAGTTCTAGCTTCGGTCCAAACATCGGCACGAGCTGTACGACGGCTGGCAGCGTCTTCACCGACTCGCGCGTTTCGGCTCAACTAACTGCATCGGAAAAAGCATCTGGCGGCGGCTCGGTTGCAACCTGCGCCAACTCAACGACGCTGTGGGTTGTCTCCGTCCCCCTCCGCGACAAAACCAAGGCATGGTGCGTTGACTCAAGCGGCATCGCCAAAGAAGCGTCCGCAAACACGACGACTATCCAGTGCGGGAGTTAAAAACGCTCGCATAGTTCCCATGTTCAAAACTCACTTTAACTTTTTCTATCATACTTTTTAGTATAGTAGAATTAACAAAAATAGTGTAGCACAGAGGTTAAAAGAAGTCAATGATTAACGCACGGCTTTGTCGCTACAATAAAGAAGTGCAACTTATCACCCATATAGAAAATGCCTTTCGCCTCACGGAGGCGGAGCGGAAAGGACTGAAGAAACTCGGGATTGAAACGGCGGAAGATTTGCTGAACTACTTCCCTTCCAGATACGGGGACATCGCGGAAATGCGGGCGACTGCAAACCTGCAGAAAGGCGAAACCGCGACAGTGTTTGGGAGGGTGAGCAAACTAAAAGCGAGCAAAGGATTCCGCACGAAGATCACGATGAGCACTGGAGAGCTTGACGACAGCACAGGAAAAATAAAACTGGTATGGTTCAATCAGCCCTATCTTGCAAAAATGATTCCGGAAGGCGCGCTCGTCCGTGTTGAAGGAAGGGTTTCTCAAAAAAAAAGCGCGGGCGAACTGTATTTCTCCAACCCGAAAATTGAACGGGTGGAAAAGATACCGCTCAGCGCAGAGACCTCGCTTTTCGGAACCGAGAGCGATGCGCACCACTTGCATCCGGTGTATCCCGAAACGCGCGGTGTTTCTTCAAATTGGCTTTTCCACGCTATACAAAAAATCTTGAAATCAGACGGGCTTAATTCCGTAGAGGACTCTATTCCGCCCGATATTCTAAAGAAATATTCACTTCCGAGGCGCATTACGGCGCTTATTTGGATTCATGCGCCGAAAAAAGAGGCTGATGCGCGCATAGCGCGCAAACGGTTCGCGTTTGAAGAAATATTTTTCATTCAGCTTCAAAAACAAAAAGAGCGGGTGCTTTTGGAGCGCGAGCCGTCATTTGTAATAGAAAAAACAGAGGAGCAAATTGCGCGTTTTACGGAGCGGTTTGCATTTGCGCTTACCGACGCCCAAAACCGCGCGATTGATGCGATTGGTGACGATTTTAAAAAGGGGGTGCCGATGGCGCGGCTTATTGAAGGCGATGTCGGAAGCGGCAAAACCGCCGTTGCCGCAAGTACCGCGTATGCGGTGGTAACTTCGAGACCGTCGGGACAGAGTTTTGGAAATCTCCAAGTAGCGTATATGTGCCCTACCGAAATACTCGCCAGACAGCAATTTGAGAATTTCATTTCTTTTTTCTCGCATTTGCCGATTAACATAGGATTGATTACTTCCTCCGGATGCAGAAAATTCCCGTCAAAAGTAAATCCGCACGGCGCGGCCAATATTTCCCGCAGTCAACTTCTGAAGTGGGTTGCAAACGGCGAGATTCCGATTTTGGTCGGCACACATTCCTTAATTCAAAAAGCGGTAAAGTTTAAACATCTTGCGTATGTCATTATTGATGAACAGCATAGGTTTGGAGTTGCCCAGCGCAAAGCGCTGGTCCAAAAAGAAAAGATCGTTCCGCATTTATTAAGCATGACCGCAACACCTATACCGCGCACGCTTGCGCTTACGCTCTACGGCGATCTTGATTTGACGGTTCTTGATGAAATGCCCGCGGGGAGAAAACCGGTGAGCACTAAAATCGTTCTGCCGA
>CAYORD010000063.1:2435-4489 GCA_964406265.1 uncultured Candidatus Saccharibacteria bacterium
GGAAGGAAATGCAAAACGGCCGACAGGCGTATGTTATTTGCCCGCGTATTGACGAACCCGACCCGACTAAAGCGCTTGCTGTGCAAGCGCGCTCCGCGAAAAAAGAGGCGGAACGATTAAAAAAAGAGGTATTTCCCGAATATGAAATTGCGGTGATGCATAGCAAACTAAAGGATTCTGAAAAAGAAAGCGTGATGGAAGATTTCAAAGATGGGAAAATACACATTCTCGTGTCCACCTCCGTTGTTGAAGTGGGCGTCAATGTACCGAACGCAACGCTTATTATAATTGAAGGCGCGGAGCGGTTTGGGCTCGCCCAACTTCACCAACTGCGCGGCCGCGTATTGCGAAGTGCGCATCAAGCGTACTGCTTTGTATTTGCCGAAAGCGCGGGAGCAAAAACGGTTGAACGACTCAAAGCGCTCGGACAAGCGAAAAACGGGTTTGAACTCGCGGAATATGATTTAGCCCAGCGCGGCGCGGGGGAGCTGAGTGGGCGTGAGCAATGGGGTGTGTCGGATGTCGCGATGGAAGCGCTCCAAAACTTGAAAATGGTAGAAGCCGCCCGCGCCGAGGCGGCGCGGCTTGTCGGCGAAGATGCGACACTTAGCGCATATCCCCTGCTCGCCGCAGAACTCTCACACCGCGCCGGGAGCCAAAAAGAAATTCATTTTGAATGACATCACCCCTTTATGGGCTAATTCGCACGAATTAGATAATAACAATGTTGGGGATATGTTAGCGGAGATTTCTGGTGGAACGGAGTACTTTATAATTCCGTTCAATAGATTACACGCCCCCCTCGCAAAGCAAGGGGGCTTTGTTATATAGTTAGTACTGCCCGCCCTTAGCTCAGCCGGTTAGAGCAACGAGCTTATACCTCGTAGGTCCTTGGTTCGAATCCAAGAGGGCGGATTGGTACTTCTTTTTCCCGTTCAACCGTTTGACTAAAGAAATATAATCCTATACTATAAGATGTATATGAACGAACGCATTGAAACAAATCCGAACATTATGTTGGGAAAGCCTGTCGTTAAAGGCACGCGAATAACCGTGGAGCTTATTTTGCGTCAATTGGCGCAGGGACTGGAACCGAAAGCAATCCTTGAAAATTATCCGAATCTGCGAACCGAAGACATTAAAGCCGCTATTGAATACGCCGCAACGCTTGTTGAAGAAGAATTAGTGTATTCGCTCAAAACATCTTATCATGGAAAAGTTGCGGCTTTTGCTTGATGAAAATATAGGAGCGCGGACTACACAAGAGCTTCGCCGGAGCGGTTTTGATGTGGTTAGTATTCTCGAGAGTTCTTTGGGCGCGGCCGACCATGTAGTTCTTAAACGCGCTCAGAAAGAAAAACGAATTATAATTACGCTCGATCGAGATTTTGGTACACTTATTTTTCGGGATTCCAAAAGACATGTTGGTGTGTTGTTTCTGCGACTTAAAAAAGAAAACTACGAAAACATCACATCGGTAATTATAAGTGTGCTTAGACAACACGGTGAGAAATTGAGCGGCAGGTTCACGGTCGCCACTGAAAAGACCATCCGCATTCGTTAAATCTGCGTCTTAAAAAGAAAACTGTGAGCACTTGCCCACAGTTCATGCTATTCCAAAAACATTTTGGTTTTCTGAACAAAATCCTCAAAATCCTTGTAGTGCTCAGTACACAAACCAAAATCTTTTGCCGCTTTCAGATTTTCCTCATCGTCATCCCAAACAGTAACGAACTTCTTAGGAAATTTGCAATGGTGAACGAAGATATGATTCCAGAAACCGACATCGGTTTTCTTGGTGCCGATGTCTGCAGAAGAAAAAATGCCGTCAAACCATTTTCCGAGTCCGCGTGTCTCGACGAGGTAGTGAGTGCGATATTTCTCGTTATTAGTCCCGAGATACACCCGTAGCCCTTTTTCCCTCATACGCCAAATAATAGACACGAAGCGCGTGTCTATCTGTGTATGCTCATCGGCAAACCAAACACAAAGAAAGTCATCGATATTTCCCTCCCAACCCCACTGCCTAAGATAGGGAACGAGCGCGACCTTGA
>CAYORD010000064.1:0-4458 GCA_964406265.1 uncultured Candidatus Saccharibacteria bacterium
GGTACTCCAAAAAGCGGGAGATGTGATTCCTGATATTGTGTCAGTCGTCACCGAGTTGCGAACAGGAAAGAAAAAACCGTTTCGCTGGCCGTTAAAAATAGCTGAGTGTGGAGGAGACGGTGCGATTGAGCGCATTCCAGGAGAATCCGCATGGCGGTGCGTCAACAAGAATTCTTTTGCGGTGCACAAACAAAAGCTCTATCATTTTGTGTCAAAAAAAGCATTTAACATAGACGGTCTTGGGCCGAAAATCATTGACCTTCTCCTGGAACACAAGACCCTCTTTTCTTTTGACGATATCTTTGCACTGACGCGCGAAGACCTGCTCGCGCTTCCGCGATTTGCAGAAAAGTCTGCAGATAATTTGCTTGCGTCAATCGCTACGGCGCGCCGCGTAACGCTTGCGCGCTTTCTGGTATCGCTCTCCATTCCGCAAGTGGGCGAAGAGACGGCGGAGGATCTTGCCGTGCATTTTCGCTCAATTGAAAAGATCCAGCGCGCGCGGTTTGAGGAATTAGAGAAAATAAATGGAATCGGGCCGATTGTCGGGAGGGCGATTGTGGAATGGTTTGCGGAGAAAGAAAACCGCGCGCTTGTAAGACGATTGCTCGCGCAGGTGAAACTCGAAAAGCCAGCCCCGACGGCAGTCGGGGCGGGCGTTCGGAAACTTTCCGGCAAAACCTTCGTGTTCACCGGCACGCTCGCGGCGCTCAGCCGCGACGAGGCAAAAGCGAAAATAAAATTGCTCGGCGGCTCCGTTTCCGAATCCGTCTCCAAAAAAACCTCGTTCGTCGTCGCGGGCGACAACCCAGGCTCAAAATCCGAAAAAGCAAAATCCATCGGCACTCCCATTCTTTCCGAAACCGAGTTTATAAAACTCCTTACCCGCTAAAGAGCAAAGAAGTTGGAACGGGGTAATTTGCATTACTTACACTGCGCCTGAATATTCAGCATTAATATACGGCCGTATCTTATTGCTAAATTGCGGTCGTGGGTCATAAGGGAAGGCGGAAGAACTTTTTGAGACGTATTTCGTTGTCAATATGACCTGCGCGCATAAAGCGGATATGCGGACGAAGATCATATAATTCCGTTATGTATTCAATTTCGTCATAACACTCGTATGGATGCACTAAGAGGGATTGCTGCAACTCAAAGAATCCCAAATTAAGCAGGCGGTTTCGCAACGAATTTCGGGCGTCACGGATGTTTTCTGGTATATCAAAACTAACTACACGCCATAATCCGTCCCATTTTTCCGGTTGTTTAATACACATAGCACCAAGATTGTAAGTAAGTGCTCGTTTTTGTCCTTTCTCATTTAATACAATAGTGAATGTACCGTCGTTATTTTGATGGGCATCAATTAGTTTTGATGCATACAAAGACGCAAGAGCCCTCTCTGCTGTCTGTCGGTTAATTTCTTTCCATTCTTGCTTCATGTCGCCAATAATCTTCCACTGCTTGTTTAATGAACGCGTACACGCAAGTGCAAAACCACCAAGCAGGAGAAGCAATGTTTTTTTCTGTACAGCGCCAACGCGCCGACTCTTTCTTTTTTCACCCGCCGCAATCCGCTCTTTTATATTTCTCATAGAGATACCTTACAGTTTAGCATTAATATACGGCCGTATATTAATGCTGAGTGGGGATAAAAGATGGGAAAACAATCATAAAAAAGACGGGTCAACTATATGACCCGTCTCGCGAAAAGAAACTTTCTTTCCTAATCCAACATGCTTTCAGTTTCCTCAAAAGATTTGTTTCCCGCCTGCCAAAAGATTTTAGCAGTTGCGTTTCCATTTTGAAACCAAGCCCGACCCAATCGCTTCTGAACTTTGAGGAACTGCGTCAATGCCTCCTCAATGTTTTTAATGTCAGAATGAGCCAATACATCCTTTTCGTCACACATAATTGCCTCAATCAACTTTTTACGGGCAGCCCTTGACTCCAGTCGGACAGCCTCAAGCTTTTCATGCGTTTTTGCATATCGTTCGTTAACCTTCGTTGCCATATAACATTCCTTTCCTATTCAAATCCAAAGTAAATATACACACCCACATATATTTAGTCAATGAGATGCGAGATTGTATTGAGAATGTTATGCTGTGCGTATGATTAGTGCAAAAGAAATTAAGCACTTGGCGGAACTGGCACGGATTGAAGTGGGGAAGGGGGAAACGGTGGCGCTTGCGAAAGATATTGAGGCGATTTTGGGGTATGTAACTTTGGTGCAGAAGGCGGCTCAAGGGACTGGAAAGCCGGAAAAACTTGCTCTCGTAAATGTGCTCCGCGAAGACGCGCATCCACACGAATCTGGTGTATACACGGACGCGCTTCTTTCTGCCGCGCCGGAAACGGAAGATGGGTATGTAAAAGTAAAAAAGATTTTATGATTGCTCTCAAAAATCTGACCATCAAGAAAGCTCACGACGCGCTCATGAAGGGTGAATTTTCCGCGCTTGAACTTTCAGAGGCATATTTGAAAAATATTGAAGCAAAAAACAAAACACTTAATGCCTATCTTGAGGTGTTTGATGATGTGCGTGAACAGGCAAAAGAAGCGGACAAAAAGATAAAAGCGGGAAAGGCGGAAATGCTAACGGGAATTCCGTTGGCGATTAAAGACAACATCTTAATACAAGGCAGGCGCGTTGCCGCAGCATCAAAAATACTTGAAGGGTATGTCGCGCCGTACGATGCAACGGCGATTAAGAAGCTTAAAGAAGCCGGTGCGGTATTTTTGTGGCGTACCAATTGCGTTGAGTTTGCGATGGGCGGTTCAACTGAAAACTCTGCGTACGGCGTTACGAAAAATCCGTACGACACGGCGCGCGTCGCAGGCGGCTCAAGCGGCGGCTCTGCCGCCGCGGTCGCGGCAGACCTTGCGCTTGCGGCGCTTGGTTCTGACACCGGCGGAAGCGTGCGACAGCCCGCGAGCTTTTGCGGAGTCGTTGGGTTTAAGCCGACATACGGTGCCGTCTCACGCAGCGGGCTTATCGCTATGGGCTCCTCACTTGACTGCATCGGCCCGATTGCAAAAACCGTTGAAGACGCGGAAATAATTTTTGATTGCATACACGGCAAAGATGTTTGTGACAGCACCTCCATTGATTTAAATGCTACAAGCTACAAGCTACAAGCTACAAGCTTGAGGGTTGGAGTCCCAAGAAGTTTTGTAGAGAAAGAAGGAATAGACGCGGAAGTATTAAAGAATTTTAATGAATCACTTGAGCAACTTAAGAAAGCGGGAGCACAGATCGTTGACATAGAATTGCCGAACTTGAAATACGCGCTTTCGTGCTATTACATCATTATGCCTGCCGAAGCGTCGGCGAACCTCGCGCGTTTTGACGGGGTAAAATATGGCCCGCGGCTTTCGGGCGAGAATGGCATCGGCGACTATTTCAAGACCCGCGCGCTTTTCGGGCCTGAAGTGCGCCGCCGCATTATTTTGGGAACCTATGTACTGTCTGCGGGCTATTACGATGCGTATTACGGAAAAGCGCTTGCGGCGCGCTCGCGCATCAAAGATGATTTTGAGAAAGCGTTTCAAAGAACTGATATAATAGCCGTACCGACTTCGCCTATTCCGGCATGGAAAATCGGCGAGAAGACGGACCCGCTCTCAATGTATCTTGCCGATATTTTTACCGTAACGGCGAACATTGCGGGAATACCGGCAATTTCGGTTCCGTCCGGAAAAACAAAATCAGGGCTTCCGCTCGGGCTTCAACTGATGGCGCCAATTGGTAATGATGAGGTGCTTCTCAATGTATGCAAATCAATTTTCTAAATCCGGAGTATCTTTTTAAGAAAATCTACGACTTTTTCAACGGCGCCGCATTTCTGCCGTTTCTCGTATTTTTCTTGGAATGGCTGCGCGAATTTCTAGACCGCATACGCGGCATCTCCACCATTGTTTCTTTGTTGCTTTTAACCGGCATCGGGTACGCGATTATCCGTATTCGCCAAATCCGCGCGCGCGAGGAACAGTTTTTCGCCGGGTTAGTAGAAGTCGCGCCCGCGCGCGCGGAGGGTGCTGGGGAGGAAGGGCCGCGCAATCCGAAGTGGGAAAAAGTGCAAGAGCATATCAAGTCCGAAAACGCGGGGGATTGGCGGCTCGCGATTCTGGAAGCAGACATTTTGCTAGACGAATTGTTGGATGCAATGAAATATCGCGGCGAATCAATCGGCGAGAAATTAAAGAAGATTGAGCCGAGTGATTTTACAACGCTCCCGCTTGCGTGGGAGGCACATAAAATCCGCAACCAAGTGGCGCACGAAGGGAGCGAGTTTCTCCTCTCCGACCGCGAAGCAAAGCGCGTGATTAAACTCTACGAGGAAGTGTTCAAAGAGTTTCAGTATATTTAGTTGCTCTCTCCGGCATCCGATGTTGATAGGCGGCAAACATCGGGTGTCTTTGGTGTTTTTAGCTTTTAAATACGGCCGTATCTT
>CAYORD010000065.1:0-609 GCA_964406265.1 uncultured Candidatus Saccharibacteria bacterium
ACCTGGTGCCGGTACTCCACGGATAGCGTCAATCCCATAGTGAAAAATTGTCCGTGGAAAAGTTTTTTTGTCTTCCGAGGCGGCTTTGTAAAATGGCGACCTGCCGCCAATCCAATAGGCAATCTCAAAGCCACTCCGTTGAAGCTTATACGCGACATTCACCAAGTGCTTAATTCTAAAATTAACTATGAGCAGTTTCATGTATCATGAATGAATTTCGTGCATTTTATAAAAATAGGAATTCTTATCGTCAAGCAACGCGTGTGGGTTCCCTTTCTCAACAATACGACCCTCCTTAAAGACAAACAATGTACCACAGTTGAAAACAGTGCTCAAACGATGAGCCACTATTATCATAGAAATTTTCCCTCGTAAATTTTCTATTGTTTTCTGAATGTGCCATTCTGATTCATTATCAAGAGCGCTTGTCGCCTCGTCAAAGATCAAGAGCTTTGGTTTACGCACAAGAGCCCGGGCAATAACAATGCGCTGACGCTGCCCGACAGAGAGCTTGAGCCCGCGTTCGCCAACAACAGTATCAAACTTTTTCGGTAGATTCATAATAAAATCATAAATGTACGAATCTCGCGCCGCCTGCTCTATCTCGCC
>CAYORD010000065.1:619-4396 GCA_964406265.1 uncultured Candidatus Saccharibacteria bacterium
AAGGGATATTGTTCGGAATCGTGTCGTTGACGAGATGGATATCTTGAGAAACATATCCGACCTTTGCGCGCCACTCTTTTAAAGAAATGTTCTCCACATTTTCCCCGTCAAGAAAAATTGCTCCTTCACGCGGAGTAATTAACCGAAGAATGACATCAACAAAGGTTGTTTTCCCCGCTCCAGAAGGACCGATAATCCCTACAAAATCTCCTTTCGTTATAGAGAAACTGACCTCTCGCAATATATCTTCTTTTTTATCGTGAGAGAAAAAAATATTGTGTACCCTAAGCTCATTATTAAATACAAAAGGATTTTTGCCCGTGTCCCTTTCGCGATGTTTTCTTATGTCATCAAAATATTTAATGACACTCTGGAGATACGGGATACCGGCGTTAATTTTGTGAATATTAGAATCAATCTGGTAGGTATAAGAAAAGATGCGTTGTATGAGATAAACGAGCGCGATAAAACTCCCGAGATTAAATCCTGGAGTTTTATACAAAAGAACAAAAATGATACTTATAAAAATCACTGAGATGGGTTGCATCGCGGAGCCGACCGCTCCATGATAAATAAAATAACGGATTTTCAGCTTCCTAAAATTTTCAAAAAAATATTCTGCTTTCATAAGCACTTGAGATGTTGCTAAAGACGCCTTAATTGCCTTTGCGCCGAGGGTAATTTCGTTGATGAAATGAGAGGTCTCTTTTGCTTCATCAACTTTCTCCCGCACAATTCGTCGTGCTCTGTCAATAAGAGATTTTGACGCAACAATTAAAATAAGTCCGAGACCGAACGCCGCCGCAGATGCTTGCCATGAGATAAGAAACGCCATGAAGATATAAACCATGAGTGTTGTCATGGTTAGTATCACCGCGCTTATAGTACCTAAAAGAGCCGCCACTGCGGCTGTCTCCATGAGTATAATTGTTGAGAGATGCCCTACTTTCTGGTTAAGAAGATATTCCCACTCTGCCTCAAGTGTCTCACCGAGAAGAGTCATGCGTAACCGCTTTCCATAGTTCATGGCTATCAAATTCTGCAGATACTTTCCATAAAATACAAACGATTCCTTAAAAATAAAAAGGGTCACGATGAAGATGAGTAAATATTTGATTGAGAAGTCAATATGCGTGTAGGAAAACGCACGTTCTATAAATGCGGAAATGAAATTAGTTCCCACAAATGGTTGTCCTGTTGCGAAAGAAAAAAGAGGAATGAGGGCGTTCACCCCTATGCCCTCCAAAAGTCCGCTCGCAAAACCGATCCCAACAATAAGAAGGCTCTGGCGTTTTGACGACGCATCCGCTTTTTTGAACAGAGAGAATATTTTTTTTCTTTTATGGATGAAGGGAAAGGTCATGTGCGCGAAAAAGATGAAGAAGCGGCCTTGCGGATAATGTCTGCAAGTCGTTCTGAAGCATGACCGTCTACTTTATTGCATAAAGTATCTCTCAGTACCGTTCTTTCTTTGTGTTTCCGTGATGGGTCAGCGAAATATTGATTGATGCTTTTTCGGAGTTCTTCTTCCGATTTGACGAGGTCAATAGCATTCGTTTTAAAAACCCAGTCGTAATGGTCTTGTGTATAAAGGAGATGAGAGATATCGCGTCCAGTTTTCGGATGGTGAAGCACATTAAACATAACATTCACAACTGGCTTATCAAAACACGCCGCATCAAGCGTCAGGGTTGAAGCAATCGCTACGAGCACATCCATGTGATAGATAAGATTTACGAATTTTCTTGTTTCCTCTATGCTTGGGTCCCAATTATCGCTGAAAAAATCGGAGAGCGTGAGGCTCTCGTCTATAACAACATGCGGCGAACTTCCCTTAAATACATCAAAGCGATGCTCTCCGAGGGCAGAGAAATGGGGGCGGACAAAAAGGGAACTCGGCATGGAAAGCGCATCACTCACAACCCAATGCGCAAGCAAAGAAACGATATTTTTGTCATCGGGCGTCCACCGCCCTTCCGAACCAAAAAAGATAATCTTTCTTTCCGGGTCAAGACCAACGGATGCGCAATAATCTTCACGGCTCCGTAAAATCTCCGGTCTCCGGTACCAATCAAATTGCGGGAATCCAACTACGGCAATTTTTTCTCTCGGAATCCGTTGGGAATATACCGCGCCAGATTTCATGTATTCATTCTGCACGACAAGCACATTGGGAACAAAGCGATATAACGCCTTGGTGATGTTGTCCCACCCCTTCGGCATGCTTACGGTAGGAATGCCCCGCGCGTGCGCTTCTTTCATCATCTCTACGTCCAGAGAACCGGATACGATTGAGGTGGAGAACACGAGAGAAGGTTTATACAAGTCAAAATAGCGCTGGTAATCATTATAGGTGAAAAATTTCTGCTCCACATAACGCGCTACTGTTTTAAGAAACCCTATCCTGCTCGCGCACATGGAAAAAATCAACTCAAAATATTTCCAAAAAAACGCCCGTTTGAGATTGGTTTTATTCCCCATCTGGCTATGGTGCCATGTTGATTTGCTGAACACAAAAAGCGCGGTAAGTTTTGCAAACCGCACATGACCAGACTTCCGCGGAGAACACTCCGCGTTTTCAAGGATTACCGCGTCGTCATCAAATTCGTCATATAATTCCTTTGGAATGTCAACGGTTGTATTACAAAAAAAAACGACGATGCGAAACCCGTCCTGTTTCAATAAATTCAAAACACCGCTACGAAGAATATTGCGGACGATGAATCCCCTGCTTGCAGTGATAAAGATTGTTTTTTGCGTGTTATCGCTCATTGAACACTTCAATATGAGGGAACTTCGCTTTTATCAATTCGCGAATAAGCGCATAGTTCTTCTCAAGAACAGGAAACCATTGTTGCAGATATTCTTCGCCGAGAAACGCCCGCGGAAAACGCCCGCGAGCCTTCATCCTTTCTCTCCGCACCGCATGAGACGCTTCAACAATATGGATATTCCTTTTCTTAAGAAACCGCGCACAAGAGGCAATATCCCGTTCCGTTATTTCTTTCTCAAAAATATACAGAAGGACTTGAAACAAACCTTCATCTATAACCGCGTCTTTTCGCGCAAGCGCCTTCCCCTCTTTTGCTACAGCGCGCAAGTAAAGAGTATTGATTTTATAACGAAGAAGCCCTGGATACTGCTTATTTTCCTTAATCAGTTCTTTTAGAAAAGAAAAAAATATCCGTGGCCGAGCGCACGCAAAAATAAACGCCCATGTGTATTTAGCAACATTCCCGCGTACCTCTACAAGCGGCATTTGTTTGTTTTGAGAAAACCGTTCTGCAAGATACGTCTTTCCGCTTCCGGGAAGTCCGAAGAATTCGTAAATCATACTGCCTTCTTTTCTATAACTTCTTCAATCGCGTGAACGATTCTTTCCGATGATTTTCCGTCATTTTTATACGCAATATGCCCGAGAAGCCGCCTTCTTCCTTCTTCTCGCGCGGCAACATTCTTCCCTGATGAAAGGATTTCCAAAAGTGCGTCGCGAAATTCGTTTTCGCTTTTTACAACACGCGTGCCGCCGGTTTTGACTGCCGCTTGGATGTAGTCGGATAGAAAGAGCCGTTTCGTGGAACGATGCGGACTGATTTTTTCTTTCACATCAAAATTTATATTGATGGACGGCGTGCCGCACGCGGCGGCATCAAGCATAATCGTGGAACCGATATTTATGCACACTGCCGCGTGTGCAAGCGAATTAAATAAATTCACCGCATGGCGTTCGGAAATATCCCAGTTGTCACGGAGTGATTAGTTCTGGATATCAGTGGC
>CAYORD010000066.1:0-3701 GCA_964406265.1 uncultured Candidatus Saccharibacteria bacterium
GCGGAACTCCGCGCGCTCGCGGAGCGCGAGCGTGGTATGAAGGAAATGGCGGACAAAGAGCTTGCGTCATTTGCGGAGCAGAAAGCGGCGCTTCTCGCACAAATGCAGAGCGTTGCTGAAGCAACGAAAGAGGAAGAGGCGTTTCCGAACGAGCTTATTTTAGAAGTGCGCGCGGGGGTCGGCGGCGACGAGGCCGCGCTCTTTGCGCGCGAACTCGCCGATATGTATCGCGCGTTTGCGGAGCGGAGCGGGTGGTCGTGGGCGGCGATTGATGTTTCAGAAAACGGAATTGGCGGCTATAAGGAAGCGTCGTTTGAAATAAAAGGAAAGGGCTGTTATAAACTCCTGCGCTTTGAAACCGGCGTGCACCGCATCCAGCGCGTGCCCGAGACGGAAAAAATGGGCCGCGTACATACCTCTACCGCTTCCGTTGCGATTATGCCCGTGCGCTCGGGCGCGCGCTTTGAGGTGAACCCCGCCGACCTTGAAGTTGAATTCTCGCGCGCAGGCGGGAAAGGCGGGCAAAATGTGAACAAAGTGGAAACGGCAGTGCGGATTTTCCATAAACCAACAGGTCTCGTTGTGCGTTCTACGGCGGAACGGAGCCAAAGCCGCAACCGCGAGAAAGCGCTCCACATTCTCTCCGCCAAACTTGAAGCGCTTTCCGTTGAAGCGGAAGCGAAAAAGAGCGCGGACGCGCGCCGCGCGCAAATCGGCACCGGCGACCGGAGCGAGAAAATTCGGACCTATAATATTTTACAAGACCGCATCACCGACCATCGCATTAAGAACTCGTGGCACAACATTCCCGCCATTTTGGCGGGTGACATCGGAGGTATTGTGGAAGCGTTGGAACAGGCGGAAAAAGAAGTTGCACAAGCAAAGATTTGATTTTTACGCGGGTTTTGATACACTTTCACTTTATGATTGATACAAAGGAAAAAGCCAATGACCCCGTGATTGACGCGCTCTTTAAGGTTGGCGCGCATTATGGCTACGCCAAGACGCGCCGCCACCCCTCCACGGCGCCGTATATTTTGGGCTTGAAAAATCGCGTGGAGATTATCAATTTGGAAAAAACCAAAGCGCTTTTGGATGCAGCGAAAGCGTTTGTGAAAACACTCGGCGCGGAGGGTAAGACGCTTCTTTTCGTCGGCGGCAAGCACGAAGCGGCGGACGCAGTACGGCTTGGAGCGATGGAGGCGGGGATGCCACATGTGTCGGGGCGCTGGATCGGCGGCACGCTCACCAACTTTGCGCAAATCCGCTCGCGCGTGGATATGCTTCTTGACCTCAAGGTGAAACGGGAACACGGAGAACTGGCGAAATACACCAAGAAAGAGCAACTGTTGATCAGCCGCGACATAGAAAAGTTGGAAGAATTGTTCGGCGGTTTGGTAGGAATGAAAGCGCTTCCCGCCGCGCTCTTTATCGTAGACCCGAAAGAAGAAAAGACCGCCGCGGGCGAGGCCTTGCGGCTCAAGATTCCTGTGGTCGCGCTCGCGAGCTCCGATTGCGATGTGTCCAACATCGCGCACCCGATTGTGGCAAACGATTCGTCTATGGGAAGCATCAAGCATTTTGTGAATGAAGTCGTGAAGGCGTATAATGAAGGAAAAGTATCAACGGCGAAAATCTAATGGAAATAACAACAGAACAAATTAAAGCGTTGCGCGACAAAACAGGTGTTTCCGTTATGCAATGCCGCAAGGCGCTCACCGAGGCGGGCGGCGATGCGGAAAAAGCGCTCGTGCTTTTGAAAAAGCGCGGTGCGGAAGCGGCGGCGAAGAAGTCGGGGAGAACGCTCGGCGCAGGAGCGGTCGCATCCTACATCCACACGGGCGCTACGGTGGGCGCTTTGGTTTTGCTTTCGTCCGAGACCGATTTTGTGTCGCGCAACCCCGAGTTCCAAGCGCTCGCGCGCGACATTGCGATGCATGTCGCCGCAATGAATCCAGAGCGAGCCGAACTGTTAGACCAGCCGTTTATCAAAACGCCGGACGAAACAGTGCGCGGTCTCATTGAAAAAGCGGTGCAAAAATTTGGCGAGCGCATTGAAGTCGCCGATTTCACCCGCTTTGCGGTGTAGTGCGTTTTATTGCGATTATGTGGCCTGCATTAACTATTTTTATTATTTCGCTTGTCGGGCTGATTGCGCTCTTTGCGCTGAAGCTTTTTGAGCTTAGCGGGAGGGACACCTTTCTCCAACCGCTTTCAAGCCGCGGCGATGAGCTTCTTTCGCGCGGAAAGAAAACGCTCGCGCGCAAGGGCAAGGAAGTGCACCACATTCATATAAAGCCCGCGCTCCGGAAGGCGGGGGAGGCGATTCGCGAGGGAGTTGCATCCGCTTGCGAATGGTGCATTCGCGAAATGCGGCAGGCGGCGCGCCTTTTGCGCGGCAAAGAGCCGACCGCGCCGCCGGGGGGCTCGGTGTCTGTTTTTCTAAAACAAATGCTTGACTTCAAGAACGGAAAAGATAAAGAAAATCAGATTAAATGAATCTCGCCCATACTTTCTGAAATGAAGCCCTTGATTTCGAGGAGCGAGAGAACGGCGTTGGTTTTGCTGACGGGTAGTTTCGCCGCAGCAATCAGCGCGTCGCGCTCCATCGGGATTTTTAATAATTCCAGTATTTTTATTTCTTCCGCCGAGCAGTCGGAATAATCAGTTTTTAGTTTGTAGTCAGTAGATGGTAGTTTAAACCCGAGCGCCGCGAGGAGTTCGTCGGCATTTCGCACGGGTGTTGCGCCGAGCCGCATCAAAAGGTGCGGCACTTCCGTCGCACCGGAAAAAATGGAGCCGGGCACGGTGAGCACATCTCGGTTGTATTCGGCGGCGAGGCGTGCGGTGATAAGCGTGCCCGACCGTTTCTCCGCTTCTATAACGAGAATCGCATCCGAAAGTCCCGCCATAATGCGGTTCCGTTGCGGGAAGCTCCAAAGTGTTGCGCGGAACTCTGGTGGAAACTCTGAAAGAAGCGCGCCGCCTAGAGCGACAATGCGGTCGGCAAGCGTTCGATTCGCCACGGGGTGCATTATCTTTCGGCTCAATCCTGAGCCGGGCACCGCGACGCACGGCAACCTCGTTTCAAGCGCGGCGCGGTGCGCAATACAGTCAATTCCGAGCGCAAGGCCGGATACAATTACCACACGGTGTCCGTATAGGCCCGCAATTAATTTTTCGCACGCTTCTTTTCCGTATGATGAATAGCGCCGTGAGCCGACGACCGCCAACCACTTGTGTTTTTCTGGCGGAAGCGTTCCTTCCACCCAAAGCTTCTCCGGCGGGTCCGGGATTTCCCGCAGCCGTCGCGGGAAATCCACCGGTTTGAGTATTCTTTGCGCAGACATTTGAAAATGTATTATACTATCTTAATGCTTGATATAAAATTTATCCGAGAAAACGGAGAACTCGTTGCAGAGGCGGCGCGGAAGAAACGCGTTGCGTTTAAGGTTGAAGAGCTTATCACCGCCGATGACGAGCGGCGCGCGCTTCTTAAGGTTGTGGAAGACAAGCGCGCGGAACAAAACAAAAAGAGCGAGCAAATTGGGCGCGCCAAAGACGACAGTAAACGGATGACATTCGTTGAAGAAATGCGCGCGCTCAAAGCCAGTATGCAGGAGGAAGAGGAGCGGCTGAAAAAAGCGACGCAAAAGTGGCAGGCGCTGATGCTCCTCGTCCCGAACATTCCGGATATTTCC
>CAYORD010000066.1:3711-4295 GCA_964406265.1 uncultured Candidatus Saccharibacteria bacterium
CCCGGAGTCTGAAAACGACTTCGGGGCAAGACCCCGGAAGGAGAGAGCGATGCGGATAATAAAGAAGTGCGAAATTGGGGAGAAAAATCTGAATTAGCATTTGAGCCGAAGAGTCATATTGATTTGCTGTTGAAAAATGATATGGCGGATTTTGAGCGCGGCGCCGCGGTGTCGGGTTTCCGCGGATATTTCTTAAAAAACGACGGCGCGCTTTTGTCGTTTGCATTGTGGAAGTTTTGTTTTGATTTTTTTGTGAAGAAAGGTTTTTCGCCAATGCTTGCGCCATCGCTCGTGCGGCGCGAAGCGCTCCTCGGCACGGGCTACTTGCCGCAAGGCGAAGACGATTTGTATAAAACACAGGACGGCGATTATTTGGCGGGCACGGCGGAAGTTCCCGTAATGTCGTATTTCGCGGACAGCGTGTGTTCTGCGGAAGAACTGCCGAAAAAAATAATTGCATTTTCGCCGTGTTTTCGCCGCGAAGCGGGGAGCCACGGCAAAGATACAAAAGGGCTGATGCGCGTGCACGAATTCTTCAAATGCGAACAGGTTGTGCTTTGCGAAGCGAGCCATCAAACTTCGGT
>CAYORD010000067.1:0-421 GCA_964406265.1 uncultured Candidatus Saccharibacteria bacterium
GAACCGACGCCGGAAAATACGGAGCGGCCGATTGCAGCGTGGGTGCGAAAACACGCGGCAGTAATGGTGTTACTCATATCGCTTTTTGCGCTGTATGGATTTTTTCTCGCGCACAAAATTGACCTCACGACTGCAGACCTTGGGCGGCATATTAAAAACGGTGAAATGATTTTCCAAAATACTGGCATCCTTTCTAAAAATTACTATTCATACACTAATCCGGATTTTCCGGTCGTGAACCACCACTGGGGAAGCGGCGCACTATTTTTCTTCGCGTGGAAACTAGGCGGATTTCCGGCAGTGCAGTTCTTTCTCATCCTCCTTTCTTTTGCCGCGTTCGCCGTGTTTTTACTCACGGCGCGCGTCCGCGCGCCGTGGGGCCTCATCGGATTTGCCGCACTTCTCGCACTTCCCGTATTTT
>CAYORD010000067.1:431-4255 GCA_964406265.1 uncultured Candidatus Saccharibacteria bacterium
TGCCATTCCACTCCTCGGCGAGCGCACCGAAATTCGCCCAGAGGTGTGGAGCTATTTATTTGCAGGATTATTTTTTCTCATTCTTACTCGCGCAACAACGAACGAAGGCAAAACGCTTCGTTTTATAAATGCATTCTGGTTCTTACCTCTTCTTGAAATATTTTGGGTGAACACGCATATATATTTTTTGTTGGGACCATTGCTTATAGGCGCATTTTTGTTGGAAGCAGTGGTAAAAAATCGCGCCTCATTTTTACGGCTCCTCGCCGTCTTTGGCGGAACGCTCGCGGCAACGCTTATAAATCCGTTCGGCTATCGCGCCATTACCGAAGCGGCGGGTATTTTTAAAAATTACGGATACAGGATTGCGGAAAATCAGTCGGCTTGGTTTTTGGAACAGCTCGGTATGCACAACCCGAACTTTTTCATATTCAAATTCGCGCTCGCAGTCCTCATACTTTCATATGTAGCCGTGCTCATTAGAAACCGCAAAAAGTTCTGTATCGCGCACTTTTTTGTGATGGCTGGCATCGGAACGCTTGCCGTGCTTGCAACGCGGAACTTCGCGCTCTTTGGATTTTTCCTTATTCCAATACTTTCAGAAAATATAGCGGCATTTTTAAAAGATCGAGTTGCACCCATACGATGGGCGCAAAGCGCCTCATTTCTCGCTGCGCTCGTTTTCGCTCTCTTTGTTATCTTTGCGTTGCCGCGCTCATTCCCCTATTGGAACACATTCGGAATGGGATTGGAAAAAGGTAACAGCGCCGCGGCGGATTTTCTGCGCGAGAATAAAATCCGAGGACCGTTTTTTAACAACTACGACATCGGCGGGTATCTCATATTCAATCTTTTCCCGCAGGAAAAAGTATTTGTTGATAATAGACCAGAAGCGTACCCCACGGAATTTTTCCAAAACGAATACATTCCAATGCAAGAAAACGAAGAGAAGTGGAAGGAAACGCTCGCGCGTTATAATTTCAATGCGATTGTATTCTCACAGAACGACGCGACGCCGTGGGGGCAAAAGTTTCTTATCGCACGCGCGCAAGACCCGCTGTGGGCGCCGGTGTTTGCAGACGGCAGGATTATTATTTTCACACGCAAAGAATGAACACACTGCTTTCAATAATCGTGCCGGCATATAACGAAGAAAAAACGATTGCACGCGTGTTGATGCGGCTTATTGCTCTCCCTTTTCCAAAAGGAGCGCTTGAAATTATCGTCGTAAATGACGGCTCTACCGATGGCACCGAGAAAGTACTCGCGCCGTTCCTTCCGCACATCATGTATCTTTCACATACGCAAAACAGAGGAAAGGGCGCGGCGTTGCGCGCGGGCCTTGCCCGCGCAACTAGTGAATACGCCATCGTTCAGGACGCGGACGCGGAATATGCGCCGGAAGAAATTCCCGCGCTTCTCGCGGCGTTCCAGCGCCGCCCTGACGCGGATGCGCTCTATGGCTCGCGCAACATCTCGCCGACCGGCCGCGGCTATGCGCACTATGTGCTCGGCGCATGGATTCTCACGAAATGCGTTAATCTCGTCTTCCGCACGCACCTCACCGACACCTACACCTGCTACAAGCTGATGCGTACAGAATTGTTCCGTTCGTTAAATCTCACAAGCAATGGATTTGAAATTGAAATGGAAATCACCGCACGACTTCTTAAGCGCAAAAAGAAAATTATTGAAGCGCCCATCTCATACGCGCCGCGGGCGTTTAAAGAGGGTAAAAAAATCCGCCCACGCGACGGCATTCGCGGGTTAGCAACGCTTCTCAGCATTATGCTAGAGTAATTCTTATGGTTATTTTAGGCATAGAAACATCCTGCGATGAAACCGCCATTTGTATCATAGAAGAGAATGGGCCCATTGAAAACGCGGAGATTCGAATTCGCGCAAACATCACACTCTCGCAAGCAGAACTCCACGCGCCGTATGGTGGTGTCTTCCCTAACTTAGCAAAACGGGAACATATAAAAAATCTGCCTGTAATTTTGAGAGAGGTGTTAAAGGAATCGAAAATAAATGAGAAGAAACCGGAGATAAATGCTATCGCCGTTACCTACGGGCCAGGACTAGAGCCGTGCCTTTGGACCGGAATTACCTTTGCAAAAGAACTTGCGGAAAAGTGGGGCGTGCCGATTGTTCCGGTGAATCATATGGAAGGCCACATTTTTTCTGCGTTTTTACACAGAAAAAATGTGGCGGCTACTAACTACCAACTGCGTGCTCCCAACTTTCCTGCGCTTGCGCTTCTCATAAGCGGAGGGCATACGGAACTGGATTTGATGGAGGATTATGGGAAATATCGTCTTATCGGAGAAACGCGAGACGACGCAGTCGGCGAGGCATTTGATAAAGTGGCGCGTTTGCTCGGACTCCCACACCCGGGCGGGCCGGAGATTTCGCGGCTTGCAGAGAATGTGCGAACTTCGGCGATCGCCTCGCCTTCGTTCGTATTGCCCCGCCCAATGCTCCATTCTCCTGATTGTGACTTTTCATTCTCCGGTATCAAAACCGCCGTGCTTTATTTACTCAAAAAAATCGGGACTCAGACATCGGGTGTCGTTCAAGAAATTGCAAAAGAGTTTGAAGACGCCGTTACCGAAGTCCTCGTATCAAAAACAAAACGCGCGCTCCGCGAATACGGCGCGCAAACGCTCATCGTCGCCGGCGGGGTCGTTGCAAATACGCACATCCGCCGCGAGTTTGCAAAACTCGCGGCGGAAGAAAATGTCGCGCTCCTCATTCCCGAAATCCCGCACACGACCGACAACGCGCTGATGATTGCAGTCGCGTCTTACGCGACTGCCCTGAGCGGAGTCGAAGGGCGCCCCATTCCCGCCCCCGCCAACATCCGCGCTGACGGAACTGCGAAAATCAGTACATTATGAACGCTCTACTTTTAGAAAGATTCACGCGCTTCCGCGAGCAATACGGATTAGAAACCACAAAAATACTTCTATTGCAGAAAATACGCTATCAATTTTCTGTTATAGGAAAAAAGGAATTATCTGCTACATTTCTTAAGCAGATCATCTATGCAAAAACGATAAACATATTACTTTTGACAGAAGCGCGTGCCGCGAAAACGTATTGGAGCACATACGGAAAACAAACAGCATCTCATATATTATGGCATTCGCGAAAACCGTACGCACCTGATCCATATAATAAACTGTTAGATATAGGGTATCATTTTATTACCGGCTGGCTTGTAAAGTTATTCACAGAATTGAACATACCTACAGAGCTCGGCTTTTTTCATAGAGCGCAATCGGCTCAAGCGCATCCGTTGGTATATGATTTTATGGAATGGCTACGACCAATACTGGTAGATAAAATTGTTTATTTATTTTTCAAAAAGAAAAAGAAAAAAGTATCAAGTGTCTCTGAAAAAGATATTGGACGCGTTGTCAGTATTATAAAAACAGCGTTGGAACGGCGATATTATCATAAAAAACTCGGATATTGTATTACACTTGCGTATTGGATAAAGCTGACCGTGCTTGAACTTGAGAAGAGTATCCGCTATAACAAACCTTTTAATTCTATCTTTCCCAGTTTGCGCCATGAGACAAGATGTAAAAAAATCGCCCCACGAAAAGCGCGGAGCGATTAAAGTTGACTTTTTGGATTGTATCTAGAGTTCGCGCTCGCTTCGGGAACGCGGAGCGCGTTGTACCCCACCACCCTCTGAAATGGAGGGTATCTAGAGTTTAATGCCGCAGTTCTTCTTTTTTCTTTTCTGGTACCCCACCACCCTCTGAAATGGAGGGTATCTAGAGTTTTCGTTGGACAGGTGTAACCGACGGTGC
>CAYORD010000068.1:0-4216 GCA_964406265.1 uncultured Candidatus Saccharibacteria bacterium
GTATACATTTAATATCGCAAGCGATACGGGAAATCGCGGATATTTTTGCGGAACTCGGGTTTGCCGTTGCCGACGGGCCGGAGATTGAAGACGAATGGCACAATTTTGACGCGCTCAATGTGCCGAAAGACCACCCGGCGCGGGATATGCAGGATACTTTTTGGATTAAATCAAAGGAGCGGCTCGTGCTCCGTACGCACACCTCTCCGGTGCAAGTGCGATATATGGAAGAAAAACTAAAAAAGGGAATCAAGCCGCCGTATCGGATTATCGTGCCGGGGAAAGTATTCAGGAACGAAGCAACAGACGCGACGCACGAAGCGCAATTTTATCAGGTGGAGGGGCTGTATGTAGATAAGGGGGTGTCTATGGCGCAACTCAAAGGCACCATTCTTCTTTTTTTCAGAAAATTTTTTGGCGACGATAATATCACCATCCGTTTTCGCCCGAGCTTCTTTCCGTTTACCGAGCCGTCGGTAGAAGTGGATATGAAGTGGAAAGACAGATGGCTAGAAATGGGTGGCGCGGGGCTCGTGCACCCGAGGGTTTTTGAAGCGGTCGGATTGTCGGCAAAAAAGTACCGCGGGTTTGCATTCGGCGTCGGCATTGACCGCCTCCTTATGCTCCGCCACGGCGTGCCGGATATCCGGATGTTTTATAATGGGGATTTGCGGGTAGTTAATCAATTTTGATATATGTTGATATCTTACAAATGGTTACAAAGTTACTTTGCCGAAAGACTGCCCTCGCCGGAGGCGCTTGCGGAACGGCTGGCGCTTGGGTTTGCCGAGGTAGACGGCATTGAGCGGAAAGGGAGCGACGCGATTTTTGATATAAAAATCCTGCCTGACCGCGCGTGTTATGCGCTGTCGCACCGTGGCGTGGCGGGTGAAGTGGCGGCGCTATTGGGGTTCAAGATGAAAGAAAGTGAAGCGCGCGCCCCGAGGGCTTCTCGAGGGGCGCGCGCCGTCTCCGTTCGCGTAGAGGATTCTAAACTGTGCCGGCGGCATATCGCGCGCGTTGTGGAAAATGTTTCTGTCGAACCTTCGCCCGATTGGTTGAAAGAGCGGTTGGAAGCAGTCGGTCAACGGTCAATCAACAACATCGTTGATGCGACAAACTTTGTCACGCTTGACATGGGACAACCGTTGCACGCCTTTGATGCGGACAAAATAAAGGGAAAGGTAACGGTTCGGTCCGGTAGGGCTGGGGAAGTTCTCGTAACGCTTGATGGAAAAAGCGTTTCCGTAGACCCGTCAATCGTCGTTATTGCGGATGAAGAAGGTCCGCTTGATATCGCGGGCATTAAGGGCGGGAAAAAAGCCGAACTGGACGAAAACACAAAAACAATTCTCCTCTCGGCGGCAAACTTTGACCCAGTAAACATTCGACGCACTTCGGCAAAAATAAGCATCAAAACGGACGCATCCAAACGCTTTGAAAACAATCTGACTGCCGAACATGCAAAAGTAGGTATGGACGAAATAGCTACGCTTATCGCGACGCTCTGTCCCAACGCGACCTTTGGGAAAGCAATTGATATCTATCCGAAAAAAGAAAAAAAGCGCCGCATCGTCATGCCTATAACATTCGTGCAAAGCGCGCTCGGCATGGATATTTCAGAAAAAGAAATACGCGCCGCGCTGTCTCTTCTTTCTATTCCATTTAAAAAGCGCGGCGTGGCACTCGTTGTCATACCGCCTCCGGAACGATTGGACCTTTCACGCCATGAAGATATCGTGGAGGAAATCGGTCGCATTGCGGGTTTGGAGCGGATTCCGGAAACGCCGCTTCCCTCCTTCGCTTCCGCTACGGAGGGCAAGCCGCCCATCATAAATACACGGTTGTATGTTGAAAACAAGATTCGCGCGTTGCTCGCGTCCGAAGGTTTTTCGGAAGTAATGACTTCATCGTTTGCGTCAGCGGGCGACATCGCGATTGAAAAGCCGCTTGCGTCCGACAAAGCGTTTTGCCGACGCGACCTATGGACCAACTTTCACCCCGCGCTCTTGCGTAATTTTTCAAACGCGCCGCTTCTTGGCTCCGAAGAAATCAGGCAATTTGAGCTCGGAAAGGTCTTTATGGCAAAGGGTGAGCATACCGCGCTTATTATTGGAATGATGCCTACTAAAAAATCCGTAAGCGAAATTGTGCAAAAGATTGAAAAGATGCTCGGCGTTGCACTTAATGGAAAAATGCTTGGCGGAAACAATGTGTATGAGATATCCCTCCCTCCGCCTGCTGGCGGAGTACTCCCCTCAAGGGGAGAATGGGAAATTCCCCCTTTGAAGAGGGTGCCGAAGGCGGGGGATGTTTTGCGCTTCAAACCCTTCTCTCCCTACCCCTTCATCGTCCGCGATGTGGCGCTCTTTGTTCCTGAAGGAATGAACGCCGAACGCGTACAGAAAATTATAGAAGGGGAGACGCGTGGGAAAGAGGTCGTGTCTCTTCGCTTGTTTGATTCGTTTGAAAAAAAACTTCCCGACGGCTCGCGCAAGACCTCGCTCGCCTTCCGTTTGGTATTTCAGTCAATGAAGAAAACGCTCACGGACGCGGAAGCCAACGCGGCAATGGAAGCCGTCTACCGCGTGCTCCGCTCCCGCGGCTGCGAGGTTCGATAAGGTGATGTGCAAAGTAGCATATAACTACGATCGTATGTATAAACTACTCCCGGCCATTCTTCCAGTTAATTGCTATAGCGTTTAATTGGAACAGTTGGTGAATGAGGGAAGAAGAAAATGATGAAAGAAGCAGGTTGGGAAGGTTGTGGGTTGATGGGAAATAAAAAAGCCGCTTGGAGAACCATGCGGCGTGTGAGACAAACTGAAATTATTGACGGTATTTTTGCTTTGGCAGTAATGGCGATGTTTGTGCTGGTTTTTTCTTTTTTTCTATAGCCCACTTCTTAAGGTATTGAACAATTCCTCCCGCCTGCTCAATTTTTTTATCCATGTCTGCCATCTGTTGTTCCCCTTCAAAACTCAGTGGAAAATACTCACTAAACTCTGTTGGAGATATGACACGCACCCATTCCATATATAACAGATCCACATCTATGATTGGCATTGCGCACAGAACATTAAATGGAATTCTAAAATGCCCAGATACTGCATCCAATCTGTCACGACTATGCATTTTCATTAACAAATCTTGATTTGCCTCACATTCCAGCAAAGAATAATATTCTTTATTCTTGCGTTCCAATTCGTCTGGGTTTTCTCCCAGCGCCAATTCTTCTTCTCTGTTTTTCTTGCGAAGCATACTAAGCAAATTACGAATCTCTTCTGTTGTCAAAAACGGCTGTTTTTCTTCATTCATAAGTATTTTGAGGTTGATGGTTGTGAACTGTCTAAGATTAGTTAAGCATAGATGGGTATTAAAGTCAAGCATTTTCATTTTGGCGGAAAACGGGCATACTAGGCGGACGCATCTATGTTTAAGACCTACTGGAACAAACTCAAGCGGAAGTTTTCGAACGACATTGCGATTGACCTCGGTACCGCCAATACCTTGGTGTATGTGCGTGGCAGGGGCATTGTGATCAACGAGCCGTCGGTGGTGGCGGTGAATCAAAAGACGAATCAGGTCGTCGCGGTCGGTTCTGCGGCGAAAGAGATGCTTGGTCGCACACCGGCGCATATTGTTGCGGTGAAGCCGATGGTCGGCGGTGTTATTTCCGATTTTGAAGTAACGGAAGAAATGCTCTCGTACTTAATGCGCCGCGCGGAAGGAGAGCGCCGTGCGATGCTCGGGCCCCGCGTGATCGTAGGTGTGCCTGCGGGCGTGACGAATGTGGAAACGCGCGCGGTGCGCGACGCGACCGAAAGCCGCGGCGCGCGCGAGATCTTCCTCGTGGACGAAGCGATTGCCGCCGCAGTTGGAATGCATCTTCCTATCAAAGAGCCGGTGGGCACGATGGTTGTAGACATCGGTGGCGGGACTTCCGATATTGTCGTTATCGCTATGGGCGGCGCGGTGCGTTCAAAGGGTCTGAAAATTGCGGGCGACCGCTTCAACGGCGACATCATTGCCTTTGTACGGAGCGAATATAAAGTGCTGATTGGCGAAAAGACAGCGGAAGGACTCAAAATCGCCATCGGCTCGGCGATGCCACAGCGGGAGATATTGCAAACCGCCGTTCGCGGGCGCGATATCGTCACAGGTCTGCCGCGCGAAATTATAATTACCGACGCAGATGTGCGCGACGCGCTCGCGC
>CAYORD010000069.1:0-2395 GCA_964406265.1 uncultured Candidatus Saccharibacteria bacterium
TGAAAAAGCGCGAAAACTGAAAGTCATTGTCACTGCAACGACTGGTCTTGACCACATTGACCTCGTCCAAACGAAGAAGCAGGGAATTGAGGTTCTCGCGCTTCGCGGCGAGACGAAATTTTTAAATACCATTACCGGCACCGCCGAACTTGCGGCGGGACTCATGATAGACCTTTTGCGCCGCACGCCGCATGCGTTTGAATCAGTGAAAAGATATGAGTGGAATCGGGATGCGTTCCGTGGGCACAATCTCTATGGGCAAACGCTGGGTGTTGTAGGTATGGGGCGCCTCGGGAGGTGGGTGGGACGCTATGGGGACGCGTTCGGTATGCGCGTTCAGTTTTTTGACCCCTATGTCAAAAAAAGTCCTTCAAAAAAATATGGGAAAGTGTCTTTTGAAACGCTTCTCAAGACAAGCGATTGTATTTCTATCCACGTGCACCTGGGGAAAGACACGGAAAATATGTTTTCGGCGCGCGAGCTCGGGCTCATGAAAAAAAACGCCTATCTCATTAACACCTCGCGCGGAAAAATTGTGGATGAAAAAGCGGTGCTTGTCGCACTCAAAAAAAAGACGCTTTCCGGATACGCGACAGACGTACTCGCGGATGAGCTTTCTTTCTCAGCCGGATGCGGGTCCTCCTTCGGAGGAAAGAACCACCCGCTTGTTGAGTATGCGAAGAAAAACCAGAACCTCGTCATTGTGCCGCACATTGGCGGTATGACGCATGAATCGCGGGAGGCAACTGACATCTTTATGGCAAAAAAACTTGAAAAATTCCTAAAAACCAACTCCCTAGAACCTAGAACCTAGAAACTATCTCATGTGCGGCATCATAGGCGTCATAGGAAAACTACCTCGGAAGGTTGCATTTGAACGCGCACGCGATATGCTCGCTCACCGCGGTCCGGATGACGCGGGGATGTACTATAGCGCGAAAGAAAAAGTTGCGTTCGGGCACCGACGGCTTTCAATTATTGACCTGTCCTCCGCGGGACATCAGCCCTTCTTTTCAAACGATGGCCGCTTCGTCCTTGTTTTTAATGGTGAGGTTTACAATTACCTTGAGCTGAAAGAAAAACTTAAACATGATTACGACTTTAAAACAAAAACGGACACGGAAGTATTGCTCGCTTCGTATATAAAATGGGGCGATACATGCGTGGAAAAGTTTAATGGGATGTTCGCATTCGCGATATGGGACAGAAAAAAGAAAACTCTTTTTTGTGCGCGCGACAGATTGGGGATTAAGCCATTTTTTTACAGTATCAACAAAGGTGCACTCTTTTTTTCTTCAGAAATCAGGTCATTGCTCTCTTTTGGCGTGCAACGGACTCCGGATAATACCATCATTTTTGAATATCTCCAGTACGGCATCTATGACCACGCAGAGGATACTTTTTTTGAACACATCAAGCGCCTTCCCGCAGGCGCCACTTTTTCTTGGAATAGTAAAACCAATTCTGTCGCGATAAAAAAATATTGGGACTTGGCGACGGTAGACCCTGTAAGCGCGCATTTAAGCGAAAAAAAAATAAAAGCTCAGTTTGGAGAGTTGCTTACGAGTGCTATCAATATTCGTTTTAGGAGCGATGTGCCTGTTGGGATAGGACTCTCAAGCGGCCTTGATTCAAACACCATATTTCATTATGCAAAAAACGTATTGGGGAAAGATTTAAAAATATTTTCAGAGTGTGCATCAAGTGACGAATACAATGAGTGTCCTCTCATTGAGAGGGTCATCTCCCCGTCAGAAAAATCATTATGGAAAACATGCGCGCTTAACCCTAGCGATGTGTTCGACGAAGCGCATGCGTCAAATTTAATACAGGGAGAACCTTATGGCGGCATCCCTACAATCGCTGCGACGAAAAGATATGAAATGGTAAGAAAAACCGGTGTTACGGTCCTTCTAGAGGGCGAAGGGCTAGACGATCTTCTGGGGGGATACAAATACTATGAGATTGAACTCAAAAAAGATAAAAACGCTTCACTTAAAAATTCCGAATCTTCATTGGATTATAGCCAAGATATGTCGGCGCTTATACCGCGGAACATTTTACGCGAAGATTTTGTTACTTCTTATAGAGGGGAGGGGCTTTCATTTAAAAAACCGTTCAATTCCCACCTCCTCAATGCGCAATATCGCGATATTGCGCACACGAAAATCCCGAGAGTACTTCGATTCAAAGATCACGCAAGTATGGCGTATGGAGTGGAAGTGCGCGTTCCCTATCTGGACCATAGGTTTGTTGAATTTTGTTTTTTCCTCCCATCGCGCTACAAAATCCGCAACGGCATACACAAAGTGCTTGCTCGCGAGGTGATGAAAAACACGGTCCCTTGTTTTGTGCTTAAACGAAGGAAAAAAGCATTTGGCGCCATACAAACCGA
>CAYORD010000069.1:2405-4212 GCA_964406265.1 uncultured Candidatus Saccharibacteria bacterium
AAATACCTTATGCGAATTGTCACTTCTCCATCTTTTAGAACCCGTGGTTATTGGAATGAAAAAGAATTAATGAAGGAGATAGAGAATTTTTATGCGGGCAAAGGCAAAAACTCGTTCTTTCTGTGGCAGTGCATCAATCTAGAACTATGGTTTCGGAAATTCATTGATTAACTTATGCTCGGAAAAAAGAAGCATGCGTCGCTTATGCTCGGCATTATCCCCGCGCGGGGCGGGTCAAAAAGCATACCGAAAAAAAACATAGCGAAGCTCGGCGGCAAGCCGTTGCTCTTTTATGTGCTCTCTGCGGCCCTCCAGAGCCGTATGTTGGATGTCGTTGTGGTTTCTTCAGACGATGATGCGATACTTGCCATAGCGGAGAAGTACGGTGGTAAAGAGGTGTGCCTCAAAAGACCGAAGCATCTCGCGCGCGATACGACGCCGGACGTGCCAATGCTTCAGCACGCGGTTCTTTGTACCGAAGAAAAATACAAGTGCACCTTTGATTATGTCGTTCAGCTTCACGCGACGACGCCATTTTTGTCATCGCGGGATATAGATGGAAGTTTGAAAAAGTTGCTCGCGCACCCTAGCGCGGATTCTGTCGTCAGCGTCTATCGCGTGGATGAATTACATCCCAAAAAACTCAAAAAAATCGTTGACGGAAAACTTGAACAATATGTGCCGGAAATAGTGGAGATTACCACTTCACGGAGGCAGGACCTTGAGCCGGTATACAAAAGGAATGCGGGGATCTACGCGGCAAAAAGAGCGGTCGTCATGGAAAGAGAAAGGGTCTGGGGCGACTATTGTCTCGCCTATGAAATGCCACGAGAACGCTCGTTTGATATTAATAATCCGATAGACCTCATCGTCGCGGAAGCGGTGCTGAAGCACTTAAAACAACGCGGGGACATAAAGTAAATCCCGTCTCACATGCACAAAGAATTTTCAAAAATATCCCTCAAACCATCCGCCACCATAAGTGAAGCATTGACGCTCATGGCGGAGAATCTTCCGGCGGAAACGCATCTCTCCGGCGGAATCGTGCTTATAACCGACGATGAAAAACGTCTTTTGGGCATCGCGACCGATGGCGACCTTCGCCGCGCGCTTGCGGGCGGTGCGACAACGGGGAGTGCTCTCGGCGGCGTGATGAACAAAAAAGTATTCTTCATAGAAGGTCCGCTTGGCAGTTCGGAAATCCTTTCTATCGCCGCGCGGAAAATACGCGCGGAAGGATGGCACAAAAGCCGTCTTGATAAAATTATTATTGTTGATAAGGAAAATCGGGTAATTGACCTCATGTCGTTCTTTGACCTGTGGCAGGCGAGCGATGTGCGGTTTAAGCAAATCGGCATTGTTGGTCTTGGGTATGTGGGGCTGACATTGGGGCTCACGCTTGCGGATGTAGGGTTTACGATTCACGGTCTCGATACAGACGTTCGCATTGCCGAAACGATTTCACGGAAGAAGTCGCCGTTTTTTGAAGAGGGGATTAGCGCGCTCTTAAAAGACCACGTCGGCAAACGATTTTTCATCGTCTCCGACTTCAAAAACGAAAACAATTGCGATGTGTATTTCATCGCCGTGGGGACTCCGCTTGATAAAAAAAATACGCCCTCTCTCGCATACATAAAAAAAGCGGCGGAGATGCTCGGCAGTATTCTGAAACAAGGAGACACGGTGATTCTTCGTTCAACGGTTCCTCTGGGGACTACGCGGGATGTGGTGGCGCCGATTCTTGAAAAAAAATCAGGGCTTCGCGCCGGCGAAGAATTCTTCATTGCGTTTGCTCCCGAAAGGACAG
>CAYORD010000070.1:0-614 GCA_964406265.1 uncultured Candidatus Saccharibacteria bacterium
TAGACCTGACCTAGATTTCTTTTTGCACCCGGGTTCAATTCCCGGCATCTCCACAGAATATTCTGCGTTTCTCACACAAAAATCCTACCGTTATGGTAGGATTTTTGTGTGAGAGTATGAAATTTCCAAAAGATTTTATCAACAAAATTGTCTGTGGTGATGTTTTGAAGGTGATGAAAAAAATACCGGATGGCTCGGTTGATTTAGTCATTACTTCTCCTCCCTATAATCTTAAAAACTCTACCGGAAACGGAATGAAAGACGGGCGGGGCGGTAAGTGGGCAAACGCGGCGCTTCAAAAAGGATACAGCCATTATAATGATTGTATGCCGCATAAAGAGTACGTCACGTGGCAAAAAGCATGTCTCGCAGAAATGTTCCGCATTATTCCTGAAGATGGTGCTATATTCTATAACCACAAGTGGCGCGTGCAAGCCGGACTATTGCAAGACCGACAAGACATCGTTCAAGGGTTTCCTGTGCGTCAAATAATAATCTGGCGACGAAATGGCGGGCTCAATTTTAACGCTGGCTACTTTTTACCGACATACGAGGTCATCTATCTTAGCGCAAAGGCGGCATTCAAACTTGCGGAAAAAGCAAACGCTCACGGC
>CAYORD010000070.1:624-937 GCA_964406265.1 uncultured Candidatus Saccharibacteria bacterium
AATAACAACCCCGCAACATTAACACGCGATTTAATGGACCGAATAATTTCCTCAACAACTGCACAAAGAGTGCTTGACCCTTTCACGGGCTCCGGGACAACGGCAATTTCGGCACTTAATTTCAATCGCAACTATATCGGCATAGATTTGTCCCCCGACTATTGCGCTATGGCGCGAGAAAGGGTACAACAACATAAAAAGCGCGCGCGACTTTTTGCATAATATATGAAAGAAACTGTCATTTATACAAAAAATTCACTCATAAAGAAATTAACAGAAATCTCTGCACGCGGGTGGATTCCAAATGCGCGGC
>CAYORD010000070.1:954-3903 GCA_964406265.1 uncultured Candidatus Saccharibacteria bacterium
TCTTCCTATACCAAACGCCGCGGAATGGGAACTCAAAACGCAACGCCTCGGCACATCTTCGCTAACAACTCTTTTCCACATGGAGCCCTCTCCTCGCGCGGTACGTTTCGTGCCACAGGTACTTCTGCCAAAATACGGTTGGATGCATAAAAAGGCGGGCGCACAACACCCTGAGGCAGAGATGAGTTTTCGGCAAACCATCCATGGCCATTCACTAAGTGACCGCGGGTTCATAGTTGCGATTGACCGAAAACAGAAAAAGATTTTGATTTCTTTTGACGTAAAGACCGTGGACCCGCGTCATGAAGAATGGCTCGCTTCTGTGAAAAAGCGTGCCGGTAATCTCAAAGAACTTGACCCGCAGCCATATTGGGGTTTTGATGACTTAGAACACAAAGCCGGCACGAAACTCCTCAATGCTTTTTATGTTCAAGAAGAAATAAAAAAGATACGTGGAAAAGAACACTATCACTACACGAAAGTGCTGATGTTACAGAAATTCAGTTTTGAAGGATTTTTGAAAGCGTTGGAAGAAGGAAAAATCCTTGTGGACTTTGACGCGCGTTCAGGACACAACCACGGCACAAAATTCCGCATGAGGCAGGATGCGTTGCCGATGTTGTACGAAAAGAAAACGATAATTTTTTAAACATTTCTCTCCAAAAACAAAACATCGCCCTGGCATAGGCGGTGCTTTGTTTCTTTCCTTAGAACTGTAAATTTACTTCTGCCCTAAAGACTGTTCACGATTCCTAATAATCCCCTTGACCAAGCCGACTATACGTAATTCTGTGTCCTCCGTGACTTCTTGTCTTGGCTCTTCGTGATTGAAAGATATTAAGGAGTAAGTCGCCTTTTTATTTGGATTCCCATAAAGAATTTTTTTAATTTTTAGCATCCCGTCATGCGCAATCACCGCTATTGAACCGCTATCCACAGTTGGCTGTTCGTGTGCAAGAACGAGATCCCCTTCTTTTATATGGGGTTCCATAGATTTTCCCCTCGCCTTTACGAGAAAAAAACTATCAGGATCTCTTATCCCAAAAGTGATTGTAGAGAGGGGGACATCACCCACAATACCATCCTCAGCCAAGAGACCATCATGTCCGCACTCCGCAGTAGCACTGTATAGACGGATATGGGCCACAGGAACTGTTTGTGTTTTTAACAAAACGATTTTCATCCCATTTTCAGAATAATTCCTTCGTACAAATCCCTGTTTTTCTAGTTGGCTAAGATGATATTCAACAACCTGTGCCTGTCGCCCTATCCCAATGCATTCCCCTATTTCTCTTAAAGACACCCCCTCAACAATTCCTTTTTTGCTTTTTAGAAACTGCGTTATTTTTTCTTGTGTAATATGTAACTTCTTCATAAGAACACTTTATAACATGCGGTTGGGGAATAGACAAGATTGTCGCGCTCTGGTTTTTCGTATAAGATTATTGATGAGGGGTTTGTGTCCACGTTTTTGTTTACACAAGAAGCCCCCTCTCCTGAGAGGTCGTGCAGGCTTTCCTATTATCAATCTTAACAAATCCGTCCATGAAATACTACTACATCAACATGAACTCGCAACCGAACGGCGACAACGAGATTCACACATACAACTGCCCGTTTCCGCCGTTACTGCAAAATCGGGAAAGTATCGGGCATTTCTCGTCTTGCCGTGACGCGGTACAGATAGCGAAGAAAAAATACCCCCGCGCAAACGGGTGTGCATATTGTGTCCCAGAATGCCACACAAGTTAAACTGAAGGTCGTATTTATCAGCCCTATCTTAAAATATTTTTAAGTATATGAGCAAAGAACCAAAAACATTCCTCATCGGACGCGATTCCGAAACGGGTGAACTCACCACTGTTAAGGAAGCTCGCGAGCACCCAAAGACACATACCGTTGAGCGTATGCCAAAACAAGGGCACGGCGACACGGGAAGAAGTAAAAACAAGTAAAAAGTTTCCCTATATGAAAACTGTTAAACGACAAGAGGAGTACCCCATATTACAGGATGCTCCTCTTATTGTTTAAAAAGTTTATGAAAAACATGAACGAAATTATATCGTCTCTTTTAAAACTTGCCGCCGCTTTTCTCTCAACAAAAAAAAAAAACAAGGGGGCAGAAACTCGTGTTCCGAAGCCCCCTCAACATCTTCCCGAAAAAGATAGTGTACATGAACAGGCTGATGTCCCCACAGAAACAGAAACGGCCTCCGTGAAAAACCCTCCTCCGTCCGAGGAAGTGAAGACCGAGAAATGGCGTTCGCCTGTACCGCAAAAATACTTCGCCACCCCATCTCAACATTACCTTCAAGAGGATTGGGAATTATACGGAAAATTTGGCCACCACACGGGTACAGATTATGGGGGGTTAAGACAAGAGGGTATTCCCCTTTTCGCGTGCGCGGAGGGAGAAATCGTTTACAGAGAAACAGCAAATTCCGCATGGGGAGTTTTTCTCGGAAACCATGCCGCACTTTATGTGCCGTCTATAGATAAAACATTTCTATACTGTCACATGGCGACAGAACCTCCTGCGCTAGGACAAGTTGAGGCGGGGGCGCAAATAGGCGAAATGGGAAATACGGGAAAAAGTTCTGGTGGATCGATACATCTCCACCTTGAGGGCTTCCATGGACGTTTTCAAGTCCTGTGGCGCTCGTTTCTATCGCTAGAAGACATAAAGACGAAAACATTTGATGCGGACTCGTTCATCCGTTCAAAGATTACATAAAAGCACTGACTTGATTAAACGCCCTCGCCATCAAAATAATCTGATGCGGGCTTATTTCTTGCAACATATTCATAAGATGTTCTGATAACGTCCCGCCACTTCCACAATACGAAAAAGACTCGGCTTCATGCCGAGTCTTTTTCGTAAACGCTACCGACCATCTGAGATTTCGTACCAATTAATGCTTCGCCTGAGATACATGACCGCCCGCAAAA
>CAYORD010000071.1:0-3898 GCA_964406265.1 uncultured Candidatus Saccharibacteria bacterium
CGCGCGGAAGCACGGCGTGAGCCCGGTCCAGTTGGCGCGGGACGCGGCTTCGGGAAGAAACGGATATAATCCCCAAACCGCTTGTAAAAATAGGCGGATATCCCATTTTATGGCATATCATGAAGATTTATTATGCGCACGGTTTTACCAACTTCATCCTCCCTGTGGGATACAAAGGCGAAAAAATAAAAGAGTATTTTCTCAATTACGCCTCACTGCAATCTGATTTTACCGTGTCGTTTGGGCAGTCGGACAAAATCATTACCCCCCACTCTTCCACGGAAGAAAATTGGAAGGTTACCATTGTTGATACCGGTCAGAACGCGGAGACGGGTGCGCGTCTCAAGCGAGTTGCTCCCTATATACAAAGCAACCTGTTTCTTCTCACCTATGGGGACGGGGTCGCCGATGTGAACATTGGCGCGTGTGTCAATTTTCACAATCGCCACAAAAAAATAGTAACCCTTACCGGCGTACATCCGCCGGCGCGCTTCGGGATGATTGCTGTGCACGGCGCGCTTGCGACAAGTTTTGTTGAAAAAGCGCAGATGGCAACGTCATATATTAACGGAGGATTTTTTGTGTGCGACAGACGGATATTCGCGTTCCTTAACGGCGATGAAAAATTGAATTTTGAGAAAAATATATTGCCGCGAATCGCGCAAAAGAGGGAGCTCGCGGTCTTCAGGCACGAGGGATATTGGCAGTGCATGGACACGCTTCGGGAGATGGAGTTTTTAAACGAGGAATGGGCCGGCGGAGTGGCGCAATGGAAAGTGTGGTAATCCGTTTACGCAATCATGAAAAATTACGACGAACTTCACAACCTTGAACGGACGCATTGGTGGTTCGTAGGCCGTCGGAAGATTCTTTACGATGTTCTGAACTCTTTTATTCCGAGTAAGGTGGAGCGGGCGCTTGAGGTCGGGTGCAGTACGGGCGCCAATGTGCCGCTTCTTTCGGCGAAGGCAAAGCAGATTACCGTCATTGAGATGTCCGAAGACGCAGCGCTCTTATGCACGAAAAGCGCGCCCGAAGCGACGGTCGTTCACGGTATGTACCCCCATGTTCGCGTAGAAGGGACATTTGACCTCATCGCCTTTTTTGATTGTTTAGAGCATATAGAAGACGATGCGGGGGCGCTCCGTCATGCGGAATCCATGCTTGCACCGGGCGGTTTCATCATTTTTACCGTACCCGCCTTTGGTTTTTTATGGAGCGAGCATGATGTTCTTGAGGGCCATTACCGGCGGTATAAAAAACGGCTTATACGGTCTCTCGTCTTCCGCAATACCGGATTAAAGATACGGCGCCTTTCCTATTTCAACATCAGTTTCTTTTTCCCCGTGGTCTTTTTCCGGTTGATAAAAAATCTCTTTCGCATCCGGACAGAATCTCCCGACACAAAGATACCATTGCCGATGGTGAATACTATTGCCGCGCGGCTGTTCGGTTTTGAACGCTGGCCGCTCCGTTTTTTTGATTTTCCCTTCGGCATCTCATTAATTTGTGTCGCTCAGAAAATGAAGCCGTAAACCTCCGCGAGCGTCTCTATGCGACACGACAATCTGTTTAAAATACTCCTGATACTGTCGGCGCTCTTCGTTGGGCTTATTTACGCCGTTTTGCCGAATGGCATCAGGTATTATTCTCTTCGCGCGCAGGGCGAAGAGTACATACCGCTGACGCGCGTGAACGCCGATGTCATGAACACCTACGCCCCGCGGTACCGTGACATGATTGACGGCACGCTTATTTCCGGGGAAATTGATACATACGAATACAGAAACGGCCCTGCGCTGTGGCCGATGCTTCCCGCCTTGGTCCTTGCTCCATTTTTTCTCCCCTTCACCTCAGTGTTTCCGGGACTCATCATCACCGATTTCGTATTCCCGGTAGCGACCTTTCTTTTGTTTTTTCTTTTGATACGCGCGCTTACCGGAGATCGGTTCTATGCGCTCTTTTTTGCGCTTTGGCTGATGTTTTATTCAAGTATTATTCTCTACATACCGCCGTTTAATCTCATAGAGTTGAAAGTTTTAATTTTAAAATTTTTCCCGTTTCTTGTAGACAAGGTGCCGATGACTCCAAAATATCTGTTGCGGGAAGCGTTTATTCCCGGTGCCCCTTTTTTTCTCCTCGCACTCTATTTCACCTATAAAGCAGTAAGCGACACGACGAAAAAGAATCTGTACAGCATTCTCGCAGGCATTTTCTATGGGCTACTTTTCTATCTATACTTTTTCTTTTGGGTGTTCGCCACGGTATTCTTGGGATTATTCTTTTTATTCCTCCTCATTCCAAGAAAATTGCGCGAGGCGCGGATGGTTTTTGTCGCAGGAGTTGTCGGACTCACTGTCTCAATTCCCTTTTGGATAAATTACATTACTTTAGCGAAACTATCTCAATACCAAGAGATTATAGATAGAGTGGTAGGCGTTGAATTAGGGCATGTCTTTCGGTGGGGGTTGTGGATGGATTATCTCTCGTATGCAGGCATCGCGGCTCTCTCCCTCTGGCTTGGTAAAAAATTAGGGAAGCCGGTCAAGGCGCTCTTTCTCGCGGCGCTTGCTTTGGCGGGGATAGCGGTGCTCAATGTCCAGGTAGTTTCCGGATTTAATGTGCAGTCAGACCATTGGTTCTCAAGAGTGTTTATTATCACTCACAGCATTATATGGGCGAGCATCGCGTATGATTTATTTTTGTATTTCAAGCCGACGGTTGTTCTCTGGATGGGAAGGCATCGGGGGACATTAAAGGCGGTGCTTTGCCTAGCTGTCCTCTATTTTTCCGCGAGTATTCTGTATAACCAAATAATTATGGAGAAAAGAGCGGTGAATAATTATACGGTCCCGAGCTCACTCTTGGCTGGTTATGCGTGGCTCAATGCGCACACTCCTAATGACAGCGTGGTCCTGACGCCGGCGCTTGAGACCAACATGGAAATACCCGTGTACACGCACAACAGGATTTTTCTCGCCCGCGCTCATAATTCGCTTGCGCCTGATGACGAACTCTTGGACAGGCTGTACATCTCTTACAAACTATTCAATATTCCGACTGCGAATTTGGATGAAATGATACAATCGTTTGAGGGAGTTTTTCACTTTTTTACGGTTAAGTATTACGACAAAGAGTTGGACGCGTATTTAGCGTACTCGGGAAGGAAACATGCAGGGTATGCTCTGCCTCGCGAGGTAAGGGAGAAGGTTTTGAACGGGTACACTTTCTTTCATCTCCCGAAACAAATACCGTACCGCTTTGATTACATCTTTATTGGTCCATACGAGAGGAACAGAGGTGTTTCTGAAGAGTTCTTTAAGGGCTATGAGCGAGTGTATAATCGCGATGGGGTTATTATTTATAAAGCAGACAGGTTATAAAAATCTTTCACGCACATGAAAGCAATTATTCTTGCCGCAGGCGAGGGGACGCGGATGCGGCCACTAACGCTTGAGACACCAAAGCCACTCCTTCGCATAAATAGGAGACCGATTCTAGATCATATTTTTGAGGCGTTGCCGGAGGGGATTACTGATGTGATTGTCATTGTGAAATATCTGGGAGGGCAGATTAAAGAATATCTGGGGACGGCACATAGGGGGAGGCGCGTGCACTATGCGGAAGGGTCCGAAAAAGGGACGGCGTACAGTTTAAAAGCGGCAGAGAAATTTTTGAACGAAGGCGAGAGGTTCTTATTTTTATACGGAGACGAATTGCCCTATCGTGAAAATATAGAAATGTGTCTCGCGCATCCATTGGGCGTTTTATCGTTTCAGTCGGCGACCCCCGAGACGGGTGGCGTTGCTCTTATTCGCGGAGATGGCACGATAGAGGAGATTGAAGAAAAGCCAGCGAAGCCGAAATCAAATATCGTTGCGGACGGGATTATGGTTTT
>CAYORD010000072.1:0-3896 GCA_964406265.1 uncultured Candidatus Saccharibacteria bacterium
GAGTTTTATAAGAACTAAAGAAGATTTCATATGTGAACGGTGTGGGGTGAAAGTCGTAGGCAACGGCTACACGAATCATTGCCCGCACTGCCTGTGGAGCAAACATGTGGATGTGAACCCGGGCGACCGCGCGGAGAAATGCGGCGGCATGATGAAGCCGATTCAACTGTCAAAAAAGAAAGAAAAATTTTCAATAACTCACCAATGTCTTCGGTGCGGCGCGGAGCGGTGTAATATTGTGTCAGAAGGGGACAAAATAGAAATGTTGTTCCAAAATACCCTTTATAATTAAGGTTATTTTAGAGATTACACAAACGAAGTTGCAAAAATGCTTGACTCTTTGTAGGCACCTGTGCTATACTATACAGTAATTGAGAAGATGTGTGAGCAAAAGTATGGAGGCGTTCGATCTCCTAACTCGCGCTAAAAAACTTCTCAATTCACTCCTTGATCGCTTAGCGGGTCAATGGAGTAGAAAGGAACAGCTAAGTCTTTGCACAATACGACCCACGGTAGTGCAAGGGAAGAACAGTGGTGAGTTCTTTTAGTCCCCCAACCGGATTATTACGAGCAAGAATGGGTTTGGTCCACCAGTGTAACGGACAACGTTGGATGGCCGACTCCCAAAAAGAGTCGGCCTTTTCTTTTTTTAATTCCCGCCAGTTTTGTAAATCACCTCCGTCAGTTTTTTGCGTAGCAAAGGAGCAATCTGCGTATTGAATTGGAGCGAGAGGGAAGCGAGGTCTGCGTTTTTGAGTTCATACAAAGAAAATCCGGCTTCCTCTTTGAATATGCGCGCGATGTAGTCGGTCGTGAGCGCTCGCACATCGCGCGCGTCCGTATTTCCTTCCACAATCGCGGTTGTAATAAGCCCTGCAAGATCGCCATCTGCACCTACAAGCGCGCCGCCGCTAGCCCCTTTTTGCGCCAAGAGATTCCCGCCGAGCCCGACCACATCAAGCGTGTCTTCCCCTAGTGTGTAGCGCATCTGTATCGTTGCAAAAGATGATGCGCTATACAATGCGCGCTGGACCGCAATGCCGCCTAAAAATCCGGCAGGGTAGCCCGCAACGAGGAACGCGTCTTTGGTATCGGCGTTTAGCAATTTTTCACGGAGGGGAATAAACGGAAATGAAGAGGGAAGTTGCGCATCCGGGTTCGTGGTATCGGTTATTGCAAGAAGCGCATAGTCGTTCTCTCCACGTTCTTTTGCGTTTTCTTCCAGCAGGTTTTTTGCATTATCTGCAATCCAGCGCGGTGAAATAAAAAGAATGTCGGCGCGGTAGCGGTTTTGGGCGGGGTTGCCGATGCGGATAGTGCAATCAAGCAAATCTGACTTTTCATCGCCTTCGGTAAGCAAAAGATACTGCGCTACATGCGCGTTTGTCAAAATAACACCGCGCGGGTCTATAAACACACCCGAGCCCGAAAGCGGTTGGAACACATCGCCGTTTTTTGACACGCACAGAATATTCGCGAGCGCTGCGCGAGTTTGTTCGTTGATGGCATTCCAATCCGGTTCGACGACACTAACCGGAGTGGGCGGTTTTGTCGGTACAGGGAGGGAAGGAAGAATAGTTTTGATACTTACCGGCGCTTCGGGAATTTCTTTTTTGAGCGCGGGCGAAGTTGTGGCTACCGTTGCTGATTCAGGTGAAGTCGTTGCCGTCTCTATCGTTCTGATGTTCTTGAGAACATCAGAATATACAGGTGCGGGCGCGCTTCGTGGTTGAAAATTTTTTACGACAAGCGTTCCAGCGCCCCAAATAAGCGCGAGCAAGAGCGTCATAAGTAATTTTCCAAATAAAGTCATTATTGTTTCATTCTAGCAGAAATTCTGGTACGATTTCGTTGTCGCGGGATTAGTTTAGTGGTAAAACAACAGTTTTCCAAACTGTAGTTGCCGGTTCGATTCCGGCATCCCGCAAAATTATTACCAATAACGCCGTATGCACAAAACTGCGCGAAATAATTTGATGGCTGACCTCGGCGTTATTGCATTCAGCATTGTCGTTGCGGTTTTTCTTATAAAAACCGGAATCATTGAAACAGTATTGAATCAAACCCAAGGCGTATGGTTTTTGGGTAGTTTTATCGCAGGCGCGTTTTTTACTTCCATGTTCACCGTCGCCCCAGCGACTGTTGCGCTTGGCGTAATTGCGCAAGCGTCTCCATCGCTGTTTATCTTTGCAATACTTGGAGGCCTAGGCGCTTTATGCGGGGACTTGATTATTTTTCGCTTTGTGCGCGATCGATTGGCAACAGACATTATGCAAATGCTGAATCTTTCCAAACGCGGAAGGATACGATCCTTTATGCGGCTTAAGCTTTTTACATGGCTTACTTTTTCTATCGGCGCGCTTGTCATTGCCTCGCCCTTGCCCGATGAACTTGGGCTTGCGATGATGGGTGTTTCCAAAACAAAGACCTCGCTTTTCGTCCCTGTTTCTTTTGTGTTTAATTCTATCGGTATTTTTGTTATCGGCTTTATTGCAAAAAACCTGCTCGGAAATTAAAATAAAGATGCTAATGATTAAAAACAAGAAACTATTCATCGGTATCGGCGCGCTTGCTCTGGCAGGATTTTTTACTTACTCACTCATTAAATATCAGGAAAGCGGCATTGCGCAGGGCGGTGTCGTAACATGCGCCGACGGACGATGTTTTTGGAGCGCTCATATTCATACAGATATACCGATACAGATTTGCGGCGAGAAATATACATTTTCTAAATTCAAAGGACCGTTAGCGGATGACCACACTCACGGCGATGAAAACATTATCCACTGGCACGATAAAGTTGCTTTTGATGCGGAGCGCAAGCAACTTTCTGAGCCGACTCCGTTTGCGTTAAACCTAATCTTTGAGAACCTCGGTCTTCCTATATCGGAAGAAAGCTTGCTCAACAAAAAAGACGGCGATACCTGTGGCGGCGCGGCTGCAAAATGGAAGGTTTTTGTCAACGGAGTTCGGCATACCGACTGGAGAAATTACGAATGGAAAGACGGCGATATTATTCTCTTTGTTTTTGATGAGCGAATGGCCGAAGAAGTGGAAAAAGAACTTCGCCAGAACCCAATCATCTTTCCACCCGTCGGAGAGGGATAGCAAAAGGATCAACGATTTATTAGAAATAAGTTATACTTACGCTATGGACAACGATACAAATAAAACAACATGCGCGCGGTGCGGTAAACAGGACTGCGCGCAGTGCGTTGAAGAAAACGGCAAAAGTTTCTGCTGTAAATCTTGCTGTGAGGAGTATAAAAAAGAGGAAATAGGGCAAAACAAAGAAGAGCCGGTTAATGTTTGCCGTTTTTGTTAATGAGAGTATAATCGCATGGAAATAACCGGTTTAACTATTCCCATTCTCGTTGGGGCCGCAATTATTGACAGCATTAATCCGTGCGCGTTCGGGGTGCTGATTTTCCTGCTTGCCTACCTCTTTAAAGCATTTCATTCCCGCAGATCGGTGCTTCTGCACGGGCTTACATACATCAGCGGCGTGTTTATTACTTACCTCATAGCAGGATTACTGCTTCTGCCCATTATCAGCCAATTTGGGAGAATAAGCTCGGGAGTATATATAGGGATAGGAATTGTTCTGATTGTTTTCGGCTTATTGGAAATCAAGGATTTCTTTTTCTACGGCAAAGGGCTTTCTCTCGGAATTGTGCCGTCAGCCGGCAAGCGCATTGAAACGCTTGTCAGGCGCATTACCGGAAAGCTTGCAACATCCTTTTTTCTCGGCGTATTCGTGGCGCTGGTTGAACTGCCTTGCACGGGGGCGGTGTATCTCGGCGTATTGGCGCTCGTATCGCTATCCGGACTTACCGCAAACAATTTCCTCCTCTTGGTAATATACAATCTTCTTTTTATTCTTCCGCTTGTGGTTA
>CAYORD010000073.1:0-3848 GCA_964406265.1 uncultured Candidatus Saccharibacteria bacterium
GCGGCCTTTTTTTGTTCCCCGTTTCAAGAAGCAGGCGTGCTTATTGTTGACGGCGTTGGAGAGACGCTTCGGGACAATTTAGGGGCACTCGGCACGGAGACGGAGACTATCTATCGTGGAACCGGAAATCGCCTTATTATGCTTCAGAAAACGCGTCACCTGCGAGAGTTTCTCGGCTTTCCATATACCATAGGAATAGGCAAATTGTATTCGTTTATTTCCGACGGCTATCTTAACTTCGGCGATTACAACGAAGGCAAAATGATGGGGCTCGCGCCCTATGGCGATACTCGAATTTTGCAGAAATATCCGCTCGAAAAGTGGTTCCGCATTGATGCAGAAGGGCGTATACTGTGCAATCCGCGCATTTCTTTCTCTGGACGCGAGAAGGCGAAAGGATTTCGCCAGAAATCATACCCGCAAGGCTGGCTGCGATGGTTTCTGAATGAAACGTTTCGGAAAATCGGCTACGTGCTTTTTTCTGCCGCGTATACCAAAAAACGCGAGCCATCTCTTACAGAGCCGGTTTTGTTTGACGAAATTCATTTTCGTATGCCGAGGAGGAAAAATGAATTGCTTCCTGAACCATATTACGCCGCAGCGGCATTTGCGGTACAAAAAGTTCTAGAAGCAGTCATGGCGGCGTGGGGAAAGCGCACAAAAGAAATGACGGGTTCGGAAAATTTATGCCTTGCCGGAGGGGTGGGGCTCAACATTGACGCGAACCGCCGGTTTTTGGAGGATGTCGGATTTAAGAAACTATTTGTCCAGCCGGCGGCTTCAGACACCGGCATCGCGCTCGGATGCGCTTTGTGGGGCGCGCATCAGATTTTAGGATTGCCGAGATTTTGGGAAATGAAATCCGCATCGCTCGGCAAGCCCTATACGAAAGAAGATATCGCGCGTGCGTTTGAAACGTATCAAGATAAAATTACCGTGCGCCAATCAAAGAATATCTCGGAAGATACGGCAAAACTTATCGCGTCCGGAAATATCGTCGGCTGGTTTCAAGGCGGGAGCGAATACGGACCGCGCGCCTTGGGCAACCGATCCATTCTTTGCGATGCGCGCAATCCGGAAATGGCGAATATCGTAAACAAAAAAGTAAAGCACCGCGAGCCGTGGCGCCCGTTTGCGGCAAGTGTGCTTGCGGAGCGTCAACAAGAATGGTTTGAGCTCACACATCCGAGCCCGTTTATGCTTCTTGCGGCTCCGGTGGTGCCGGAAAAAAGGAAACTTGTTCCGTCAATTGTGCATGTGGACGGAAGTTGTCGCATTCAGTCGGTTACTCCAGAGTCAAACAGTTCCTACTATGAACTGTTGAAAGCGTTTGAAAAAGAAACCGGCGTGCCGCTTCTTCTTAACACGTCTTTCAACGATGCAGGCGAGCCGATTGTAGAAACGCCCGAAGATGCCCTGCGATGCTTTTTGAACACCGAAATGGACGCCGTCGTATTCCATGAGTGGATCGTTGAAAGAGTCGCCTCATCGGCGACCCGCCGAAGAGGCGGGAAAAAATAATGCCTACGATTTTATATGTGTATGAGGAGCGGATTCCGGAAGCGCTTCGTGCGCTCGTGCGTTCGCGTTTTCCGCGCGAGGAATTTGTTGTGGAACAGATGACCTACAAAACGCCGCTGTCCGAACAAAAAGAAAAATTGGCGCGCGCCGACGCCGTATTTTTCGCGCCGGGCCGCTTTCTTTCCGACGAGGCGCTCCGCGCCGCGCGCCGCGCGCGGCTCTTTCAGCTGTGGAGTTCCGGTTTTGACAAATTCAATGTGCGGGGAGCGACGGCGGTGGGGATTCCGGTGGCGACCAACGGAGGCGCCAACGCATCGTCGGTCGCGGAACACGCCGTGCTTCTCGCGCTCGCGGTCTCGCGCCGCCTCCCCGAGATGGACAAAAAAGCGCGGAGCGGACAATGGGGCGGCGCGAGTTACGGGCTGGATATGGCGACGCTTGAGGGGAAGCGGCTCGGCATCGTGGGGTTCGGAAATATCGGGCGGAAAGTCGCGGAAAAAGTTGCTGGCTTCGGTATGCGCGTTTGCTATTACGATACGCGCCGCGCGGCGCCCAATGAAGAGAAGCGTCTCTCTGCGGAGTTTTTGGATTTTGACGAATTGCTCCGCGTTTCCGACATCGTTACCTTGCATCTCCACGCAAACGAAGCGACGAGGGGTATTATGGACGCGCGCGCCTTTTCTCTGATGAAAAAAGGAGCAATCTTTATTAACGCCGCGCGCGCGGAACTTGCGGACAAAAAAGCGTTGTGCTCGGCGCTTAAGACGGGCGCGCTTCGCGGCGCAGGGCTTGATGTGTTCGAGACGGAACCGCCGCCTTCCGACGATGAGTTCTTTTCCTTTCCGACGGTCGTGGCGACACCTCATATCGCCGGTTCAAACCGTGATGCGTACGAGGAGATGCTCGGGCGTTCGCTTGAAAACATCCGGCGTGCGCTCAAAGGAGAAGATGTTTTATGGACGGTCAACGGGCTTTCGCGCCGGACGCCTTCCGCTTAGACACCCATGAAGCGTTTGTGCAACAAAATCTTCCAGTATTTTTTCGCGCTCTTGTGGCGGCGCGTTCCCTTGAAGCGCAAGGCGCTTCTTTTGGAAGCGGAGCCGCTTTTTGGGGCGCTTGATTGGGATAAAACCATTTCGCTGTCCGTCAGTTCTCCGCAAGATATTCGGCGCTTGTATGCCGCGGCAAGCGAGCCGTACACTGTTTCGTGGATTACGGGTGATATGCAAGACGGCGATTGTTTGTATGATATCGGCGCTTCGGTCGGCGCGTATTCTTTTATCGCGGCGCGCGCGCATCGCGGAGCTTTTGTGTATGCGTTTGAACCATCCGCCGCAAGTTTCGCGTCGCTTTTGGCGAATGTGGCGCGCAACGATCTAGGTCGGCAGATTATTCCGCTCTCAATCGCGCTCTCCGGAAAGACAGGATTTACGGAATTTACCTATTCATCTCTTTCTTCTGGCGCGACCAAACAGCGCGGTATCGGGGCGCCTCTGGAAAGCGATAGGGCAGCACGCCAAGCGGTGTACGCGTGGGCGCTCGATGATTTGGTTGTGAAAGCAAAGCTCAAATCGCCGACGCATATTAAAATAGATGTGGACGGCTCCGAAGTCGCCGTATTGGATGGAATGAAAAAAATACTTGTCTCGCCGCGTCTTCGTTTGGTGCAGGTTGAAGCGAGCCAAGGGGAAAAAGGAACAATAGGAGCGGTTTCCCAAATACTTTCCTCCTACGGATTTTCTTTGGCGGAAACGAATCGCGCAGATAACCTTCGCGCGACCGATTACTTATTCCGCCGTCCTTCGGTTATATAGCATATGCCTCCCCCGAGAATACTCTTTTTCGTCAAATCACTCCGTTTTTTGCGGTATTTTAAGAGCGTGGCTGAAGCACTGCTTCGTCGCGGATATGCCGTGCATATAGTGTTTGATTCGGAGAAAGTTGAGGAGCCGTCAGATGACTCTTTGGATAAATGTAAGAAAGAGCATCCACTGTTTTCATGGGATAATGGACCGCTCCGTACCGACAGCTTCACGCGCTTTATCATTGCGTGTCGCAATATACGAAATTACGCTTTTTTGGTTCGCATCCATGCCGTCAAGCGTCACACGGATCGCATGTTTCAATATCTTCCTGTATTTTTTCGAAAAAGCATTGCACGCGTGCCATCTGCGCGATTTGTGATTGCGCTGCGCCCCATAGATTTTTTTCTCTCTCTCTGCGAATATTTGGTTCCGCCGGATAGAGGTATTACGGATTACATTCGGGTCGCGCGCCCGAACATTGTACTCGTGTCATATAGGAACTTTCCATGCACCTCTCCTGAT
>CAYORD010000074.1:0-3841 GCA_964406265.1 uncultured Candidatus Saccharibacteria bacterium
TAATCCGGCCTATAGGCCGGCTTACGCCCTGCTTCTTTCATGGAATTATGCTGATACTATTTTGAAAAAAGAAATGGGTCTGCGAAAAGATGGTGTTAAATTCATTATTCCTGTTCCTGATGCAAGAATTGTTTAAATTGTTTTGTATGATAATCACCATCGCAAGAAGATATGCGCTTTATGTATTTTTCTTGTTTTTAGTGAGTTTTGTCTCCTTTTTTTCCACTTTTAACATCACCGAAAGCCTCCCTATTTGGTATGATGAAGGGTATTTTGAACAAATAGCCGCAAATCTTTCACGCACCGGGGATTTTGTGGTACAAACGGCCCCTGGAGAGTTTGTTAAGCCGTTGCTTATATCGACGGGGTACCCCCTTCTTTATCCGGTAAGTTTTGTATTTACATTGTTCGGCGAGGGCGTTCTTCAGGCGCGCCTTGTTATGGCGTTTTTCCTTGTAGCATTGGTAGCAATATTTTTTCTGTTCTCTAAAAGATTATTTGGTTTTAAGGTTGGTGCATTGGCGAGTATTTTGGTTGCGAGCTTTCCTCCGCTATATGGACACGGAAAAAGCATGTTAGGTGAAGTGCCGGGGCTGTTTTTCCTTTTGCTATTCTTTTTTTTTATACATGCGATAGAACAATCAAAGTATCGTAAAAAATCCTATTATATTTTTGCCGGGCTTGCAGCGGGTCTTTGTGTAGCGACCAAACCAATCTTTATTCTATTGCTCCCCGCGATTCTTCTTGCGGTAATTCTATTACGCGGGAAAATTATTTTTGACTGGAAACTTATTGCGCTTGGTGTGACGTTCTTTCTGATACCTATCGTCGGGTGGTTCGTAAAACAGGTTGGTATTCATGTTTCTTTTTCTGAAATTTTTTCATATTATGCCAATCCGTATGTTATTGATAATTTTTGGGATCTTGCAATAAAAAATTTCCTGCGTTTTCTCACAGAAACAAGCCCTGCCTATTTTCTCTCTCTATTTTTAATTTGGGTGTTTTCTTTAATAATCAGAATATATCTGAAGCGTACTGTTGCACTCGCCGAATTAATAGCTTTTTTTTATACAGTTTTTGTAATTATTGCATATCTGCGCGTCGAAGGGTGGTATAGATATTTTTTTACCGCTAACGTGGTTACTTTTTTATTTTTTCCTCAGGCGCTTATCGTCATTTCGCAGTTTATTGCAAAAAAGTACGCTAGGATACCTACGCGTATTTTGGGGTTTATTCCAGTTACTATAGCCGTAGTTTTATTATTTGTGCACGTTTATAAATTACAGTTTGATTCTTTTGTCGCGCGCGCATCCAATGACACAGGAACAGCTGAGTTAAGTAATTACTTTAAGAATTTAGATCAAAACAAAACGATTTTTGTTTACGATGTCCCCCATGCGGTTGCTTTTTTACCGCATGATAGATATTACCAAGTTATAATGTTTGAACGGAAGACCCTTGGTACTATACAGCCGGTTCTCCTCGGGATTCCGGATATAGTAATAGTTAAAGCTGGTGCGTATCGGGAAGACGTCGGAACATTTAAATTATATAAAACATATGGGTATACAAGAGAATTGGTTGTTTTGGAGAAAGTATGAGCATATTCTGTTACGTTTTTTTGCACGAACAATTTTTGTTTAGTAGAACAATACACGCCCTGCGCTGTCAAACTGTGCTCTGTTCATCTTTGTGATAATCTAGGACAATGCAGAAACTGAATTTTAATAATGTCTTACGCTACCTTTTAATCGGCGGCATTTTTCTCATCCCGTTTATCCCGTTCTACGTCGCGAAGGACATGTTTTTTCCGTTTATCGTGGGAAAAAATTTTGCGTTCAGAATTCTTATTGAGATTCTTTTCGGCGGATGGCTGATCCTCCCCTGGCGCGACGCGCGATACCGCCCGCGGTTTTCATGGATTCTCGCGGCATTCGCGCTTTTTCTTGGTGTTACAGTAATTTCCGATCTTTTTGGAGAAAATCTTTTCCGCAGTTTTTGGTCCAACTTTGAGCGGATGGATGGACTCGTAAACTATCTCCATTTTTTTGCATATTTTCTCATTATCGGCGCGGTGCTCAACACCGAAAAACTCTGGACGCGCTTTTTCCAAACGATGCTTGGCGCAAGTGTTGTTATGGCGCTCTATGCTTTTGCGCAACTTGCGGGCTACATCGTGATAAACCAAGGCGGCGCGCGCATTGACGCGACCTTGGGTAACGCATCCTATCTGGGGCTTTACGCGCTATTCCATGTATTTCTTGCGGCGTTTCTTTTTGTGAAGGAAAGAAATGTCTGGTGGCGAGTTGCCTATGGTGCGGTGGGGGCGTTGAATCTCATTATTCTTTACAATACGGCAACCCGCGGCGCGATTTTGGGACTTATCGGCGGCGCCGTTATTTCCGCGGTGCTTATTGTGATTTTTGAAAAAGGGTGGAATACTCAACGGAAAATCGCGCTCGGCGCTATTCTCGCTATTGTTGTATTGATAGGCGCATTGGTGGTTTTCCGTAATGCGCCATTTCTAACGAATGACCCCGTGCTTGCTCGCATTGCATCTGTCGCAAGGGTGGAAAATGTGCTTGAAGAGATGCAGTCCTCTCGTTTCAGAATATGGGAAATGGGATGGAAAGGGTTCAAAGAACACCCGATTCTTGGCTGGGGGCAGGAGAACTTCAATCTCGTATTCAGCAAGTATCACGACCCGCGCATGTATGGACAAGAGCCATGGTTTGACCGTGCACACAATGTCGTTCTCGATAGGCTTGTTGACGGCGGCGCAGTAGGTTTTCTTTCATATCTTTCCATCTTTTTTGCCAGTCTTTATTGTTTGTGGCGCAGGAGTCGCGATGAGGCAGACCCCTTTACTATTTTTGAGAAAAGTATTTTCTCAGGCCTCTTTGCCGCATATTTTTTCCAGAACCTGTTTATTTTCGATCAATTCGTAAGTTATTTTTTGTTTTTCTCGGTGCTTGCGTATTTGCATTCGCGCATCATCGGAGAAAAAGAAAGAAAGAATATGGAGAGAGGCGAATTTGGGCAGAAGGATTACCTGCTTATCGGGATTGTTATTTTGGGGACAGTTTTAGTTATCTACATACTCAGCATAAACGGTTTGCGCGCAAACCGATTGCTTCTTGATGCAATACGACCGCAGTCAGAGGGTATCTCAAAAAATCTTGATTATTTTAATAAGGCGCTTGTGTATGACCATACGGTTGGCATCATGGAAACACGGGAACAGCTTGCGATTATTGCCGCAAGCCTCGCGGCGGCGCAGACTGACCGTCAAATAAAAGACGATATATATTCGCTGGCAAAAGAAGAAATGCGCAAGCAGATTGGATTGCAACCAAAGGATGCGCGATATAGTATGTTTTTGGTTAATCTTTTTACCACGTATGGCGCGTACGATGACGCTCTCGTAGCGGTGCAAGAGGGGATTGTTGCTTCTCCCAAGAGAGAACAATCCTATTATTTTCTCGGGAATATCTATATCGCGAGAGGGGAATACAAGAAAGCACTTGAAGCGCTCCGCGTTCCGTTTGATCTCGCGCCGGAGAACACAAAATCGCGCACGCTCCTTGCCGCTGCCGCGATTTACGCAGGAGACGATGCCGGAGCGCGCGAAGCGTTGGGGGATAATTTTGACGCGGCTGTTGTCTCTGATCCGATTTTTATAAACGCGTATGTTGTTCGCGGACGGTTTGATAGAGTGGCAGAGATATGGGAATACCGTATTGCACATAATGACGCAAACAATCCGCAAGCGTACCTTTCGCTTGCGGCGGCGTATGCAAAACTCAAAAAAACACAAAAAGCAATAATAGCAGTACAAAAG
>CAYORD010000075.1:0-3799 GCA_964406265.1 uncultured Candidatus Saccharibacteria bacterium
TTTCATGAAGAAACAAATAGAAATGAAGAGGAGTTTATGGAAACACTCGGTATTCCATATCGCACGGTCATCAATTGCGGCGCAGACCTAGGGCTTGGTCAAGTAAAAAAATATGATATTGAATTATGGGTGCCGTCGGAGAAGCGGTATTGTGAAATAAGTTCCGCTTCATATTTTCATGATTTTCAGACACGGCGGCTCAATATTCGCTATAAAGATAAAGACGGAAAAGCAAGGTTTGCACACTCGTTGAATTGTACCGCCGCGCCGACACCACGCCTTCTGGTTTCTTTGTTGGAAAACAACCAGCGCGCTGACGGTAGTATTGCAATTCCAAGAGCTCTTGTGCCGTATTTCGGCAAAGAGGAAATAAAGTAACGCTCGGCATAAGTACTTCCCCGTTTTTATTATTAAGCCACGATCGTATCTTAATAATAAATGCATACAGTCATTTTGCAAAATGTTTGTATGATATGCATGATTTCTGCTCTCTTCGTGAGAATTAGAGAATACAGAAAATAAAAAAGCCACTTCAGTTTTCCAAAGTGGCTTAATTCCGTCTTAATGCCCGAGCGTACTAATTTTCCCTTGTTGATAACTGGCGTACGCGGACAAGTTCTGTCGCTTGCGCGACAAAGTTGGCCGCAATTTGGTGCTCTTCCTTAAACGGCACTTCTCCAACCATCGCTCTGCGGAGCAAGGCGCACGCGCCCGCGTACATCTCAAAGTTGATTGAGGTGTTCGCTTCAATAAGCGCGCGAACCTGATGCGCTGTGTCTCGGTTGGTCGCCCTCCAAATGAGCGACTTTTCAATGAAGGACTGTATCCGTTGTCCGCCCGCATCTTCGTGGTTGAACCGCACCTCGCCAAAAGTGGCGAAAACATGCGACATCCACTGAAGGGCGTGCGTAGTGAGCCGTTCCATCTCGTCAGGATAACGGTTAAGGAATGCAAGATCATCAAACATCCGGTGCAAACTCGGCGCGAGAAACGGCCGATTGCCGCAATGCTCGCACACGGCACTGTCAATGTTATATAAATAACTATTGACGGCAATGTTCTTGCCGCACACGGAACAGCTTCGGTGCCACAACAACTTACCGAAGTCCCAATCTCCTGTCGGGCGGATGCCTTTTCCGCAAGCGCATTGAGTTGCGCCGGCGCAATGCCATGTAAGAGGTCCCATTGGTCAAGCCGCCCGAGCTCCATAAGATTTTCGCAGTCGCGGTCTTCGTAAAGTTCCCAGCGAATGCCGTGCCCCATGTAGTAACCGGCAAGATTGTTTCCAATGAGAATGCGAACCGCTTCCGGACTCGCATCCGTGATGCCGATAACCCGCGTTCGTCGCGGCTCTCTACCCCACAAATAACGCACGCGCACTTTATTTTTGTCACGCGTTCGCTCAGTGAAGTAGGCACGATGGAACGGTGCTCGTTCTGGAGCATAGGTATCTCGCATTGCCGCCATTGCAGTTTCCGCATCTAGGTAATCGACATTGAACATCAAGCGACGCTCTACAATTCCGACTCCAACGAGCGGGTGCATCATTAATGGTATGACCGGCAGTTTCTGTACAACACTGATTTGCTGCGTATTCATTTTCTTTTTTCCTTTCTTGGTTGAAGTTTCCCGTGATTCAGAATGAGTTCATTTATAACGGCCGGCAAACACTGCACCGCCATTCGCATATCTAGCACATCCGTTGCCGGAACCCCTTCGCTCTTGCAACGCTCCAGCCATTCTGGCGAGAAACGCTCGCTCACGCGAACGAGCGATTTGACGAGCACATTGCCGGAGCCGTTCGTTGTGCGCCGCAGAAAAGCGGCGAAACAACGCTCAAACTCCTTGCAGGCAATAAGCCGAAACAAACTGCGATTGTACAATTCGGTAAAGTCCTCGTAGCATCCGCCAAACCAATCAAGGATGCCGCGAAAATCCAAATTGCTCTCCATTTCCTCAATCGGCCAGAACGCCACCGAATTTGCTACTGGGTCAATGAAGTCCTGGACAATCGCCTCGCCGCTCGGCGACGGTTCCCAATGCTCTGCAATCAACCGCTTGCGCGATTGATGTGTGTTGATGAGTTTCAAGACGGTGCTCTTGCGAAGGTTGAGCGGAATCTCTCTGCCGCAACTTTCGCATGGCGGGCGCGAAACATAGATAACCGAAGTGCGGTTAAAAACACCTCCGCACAGCGGGCACCGGTGCGTCAAAAGGATGCCGTCAAAGTCCCAGTCGCCCTTTGGATAAATGCCTCGCCGCATGAGCGCCTTACGCTCGTCAAGCGAGACATCTGCTACGAAATCGCCGTAGTCAAACCTGCCTTGCGCCGCGCGCTCCGAGAGCGCGAAGTCGCGGTAGATTTCCCAGCGTGTCGTCGTGAGTTTGCATCCGGCGGCAAAATTTCCTATGAGGATTTTCACTGCAGGAAGATCTGGTATCGTCATACCAAGAACCATATCCTCTGATTTACGCGCCCGGCGAAGATTTTTTACCTGCCGCACAACAACTCTATCACCGACATTCTCCGCCCAGAAAACCGCACGATGAGTAAGGCATTCTGCCGCAAATACGCTCCGAAACGCCGTAAAGAGTTCCCGTGCGTATGCTTCTCTATAACCATCCTGAAACGCTTGACGCGCAACAGTTGTTAGTTCTGTCATTACTTGCTCCTTTCATTTAAGGTTGAGTTTCTTTGTTATTTTCAAGGTTTCTATAAACAATCATACACGAGATAATCAAGATGTCAAGGTTTTGTAAAAATAGTTTAATAATGTAAAATTGCGCTTAGAATAATTTAAGCTGGTGTCTAGGTAAAGGCCCTAAAGCAGATACCCCATGTATCTAGTTTTGTTGGCGTACAGACACCGGCTTTTTGTTTTATAATACCCCTATGCCGATGCGCGTTGAATTGCAGGGGTTGCGGCGCAGGCGCCGTCCGAACAGGGCGCGGCAGTTTGCATGGCGCGCGTTTTTTGTCGTTTCTGGACTTTCTGCGCTTTTTTTTGGTTTGTCATTCTTTTCTTTTTATGTGCCGTTTCAGATTGAGAAAGTGACGATTGTCGGCATAAACCCTTCCGCACGCGGGAGCGAACTTCGCGCGGAAGCCGCGGTCGCGCGCGCCTTTGCCGAGCAAGGCGCGCGCTTGTTTTCTTTCACCCACAAACTTCTGTATCCGCGCAAAGAGATTATCGGCGGAGTCGCATCATCGTCGCCCCGCATCTCGTCCGTAGGCGCGTTTCGCGGCGGCGGCATTGTCGTTGTCGCCGTGTCCGAGCGAAAGTCATTTGCGGAGTGGTGTTCGGGAGACAGCGAATGTATTTTTATTGACGAAAATGGTTTCGGCTTTCCAAAAGCAAAAGGCGATGCGCTGCCGTCTTCTCACCTTGTCTTTGATGGTGGAGACACTGCGTTCGGCGCGCGCTACCTTCCGTCCGAAAAGTTTGCCTTGCTTCGCGATATTATTGCTTCTGCGGAACGCGTTGGTTTATCGGTAAAAAAAGTCGCGCGTGCGGAAGGGAACGATTTTGCCTTTGTGCTTTCCGATAATGCCGAAGCGCGCTTTGTGTTATCGCCGCAAACATCAGAGCTCTTTTTGGAACTGCCAACAACGCTCGCTGCCGCGCATCTCAAGATTTCCGCTGGTTCTATCTCTCCGGCACTCCAGTATCTTGATGTGCGTTTCAAGGACCAAGTAGTGTTTAAAAGGAGATAAACGCGTGGTACAATTGTGAGCAAACGCAAGCAAGGCGTTTTGAAAAACTGGGGTGGGGGCGCGGCCATTTCATTCTGATGAAAT
>CAYORD010000076.1:0-3078 GCA_964406265.1 uncultured Candidatus Saccharibacteria bacterium
AAAAATTTCCTTTCCATTTTTTGTCGGCTCCCCCCACACCCCCCGCCGAGGAAAAGAAGAAAGGTAAGGAAAATTTTTGGTTTTTGCACACGCGAGTTCGCGAGCGTGTCCGAGGCGCGCATCATTGGTCGTCAGGATTAGTTTCAAAAAAGGTTCGAACTTTGTCCAACAAACACCGTTTTCTTAAGAAAACGGTGGGTAGAGGATTCGAACCTCTGAGAGGGTTTCCCCTCTAACACCTTAGCACGGTGCCGCTTTAGACCGCTCAGCCAACCCACCAATAGCTGTCACTTTATCAAAAACCGCACCCGATGTCTAAAACCGTCCCCGATGTTTGCCGCCTACCAACATCGGGGACGGTTTAGTCGTTAATGCGCGAACGCGATGGCGATCACTTTTCGCGCGCCGGCGTTCAGCAAGGTTTTCCTCGCTTCCGCAAGTGTCGCGCCGGTGGTGGTGACATCGTCAAGAAGCACGATGTTGCGATCTTTTGTTTCCGCGAGATTTTTCACGGCAAAGCACCCTTCCAGATTTTTAATTCGTGCATCGCGGTTTTTACTTTTGGTCTGGCTTCCTGTTTCTTTTATTTTTATTAAGAAATCTGTTTTGAGTTCTATCATCCCGGCAAGCTCGCGCATCATTTCGCGCGCAAGCATTTCGCACTGGTTCCCGCCGCGTTCTTGTTCCCGTCTTTTCGCAAGGGGAATGGGGATAAGGAGCTGGGTGCGGAAGTTTTCGGTTTCCGAAAGCTCAATAAGCCATTCCGCCAGTTCGCCCGCAAGCAATTCACCCATAAGCCGTGCGAGTGTCCGATTGCCGCGATACTTCACTTCCCACACGACGGTTTTGACGAGCGGGTTTTCGTAGGGGAAGAGCGGTAGTACCCATTCTCGCGGTTGAAACGAGAGCGGCGGCACTGCGTCGCGGAACGCCGCCGCATCCATTCCTTCAAGTTCGGCAACGCGCGCCGATTGGGGAAACAATAGATTGAGAAGAAACCGAAACATAGTGGTATTATAATAGGTGCATGAGAAATCTGTTTGCGGGTATATTCTCTCTTTTTGGACGCGGCGGCGCGGAAAGTGTCCTCGGCATTGACTTCGGTTCGTCGGCGCTCAAGGTTGTTCAATTAAAAAAGAAAGACGGTCAGGCCGTTTTGGAAACATACGGCGCGGTGGCGCTCGGACCCTATGTCGGGATGGAGACCAGCCGCGCCGCGCGCCTTCCGCGCGCGGCGCTTGCAGAAGTGCTCCGTGATGTCATCCGCGAGGCGAAAGTAACGGCAACAAACTGCGGCGTTGCGGTGCCGATGTCAGGCAGTTTGATTGCCGCGATTACGCTTCCTACTCGGCAAGGGCAAGATGTGTCTGCGCTCATTCCGATTGAGGCGCGGAAATATATTCCAACACCTATCACTGAAGTTGAGCTTAACTGGCACGTATTATCAAAACCAGGCACACCTGTACCGTCGAATGCCGAGCCGGAAAAAACAGATGTGCTCATTACAGCGGTTCACCGCGATGTGCTGGAACAGTTGAAGGGCGTGTGCGCGGACGCAGGGCTTTTGCCGTCATTTTTTGAAATAGAATCATTCAGCACGGTGCGCGCTCACGCACCCGCGCCGGATGCCGTGCTTGGAATAATAGACATCGGCGCGAGTGCCACAAAGATAAACGTCGTTGACACCGGCGTACTCCGCGATGCGCATACCATAAATCGGGGCGGGCAGGATATGACGCTCGCGCTCTCATCTTCGCTCGGTATACCCTTTGTGGAAGCCGAGGCGCGCAAACGCCTGCCTGCCGGTGGGCATGGCGGCGACGCGGCGCAAGGTGTAGACCAAGTTGCGTCTGCGGTCGTTACGCGCATTTTCAGCGAAGCGCGTGAAGTGTTTGCGCATTACGAAACACGCGGGAGCCGCGTGTTGCAAGGCATTGTTTTTTCCGGCGGCGGCGCGCTTTCGGCCGGCCTAATCGCTGAAGCAGAGAAAGTGTTTTCATTGCCCGCGACACTCATTGACCCGATGGAACAGCTCGCCGCACCCGCATTCCTCTCGCCCATGCTCGCGCGCGCCGGTCCCGAGTTTGCCGTCGCCATCGGCGTCGCGCTTCGTCGGCTTGAAGAGGTGCACTGACGGGAATCAACATTGGATATCCGCATATTTCCATATATCAATATAATCTACGACCGTGCGCTATATTGATGTGAACAACACGGTGTAGAAAGTGATTGATAAATGCATACTGTGTTATCATAAACATTTATGAGACCATTCTTTTTTTTAGGACTCATTTTGTTTTCCTTCTCTCCATTTTTCGTGTTCGCGCAGCAACCCTACGCGCGGTACTGCCCCGACCCGACGCAGATTTTTACGGGCGTAGCGCGTGAGAACTCCGGCATGTCGAAGATTGCGCTCGCGGTAGACCCCGCCTTCAACGAGAAGATGAAGCGAGAGCGTTTTACCGCCGACCTGCCGGTTGCGCCAATCTACGACCTCATCTTTACCGTTGTTCCCAGTATCAATGAGTACTGTCTGCCGCAGTATGACGAAAACGGAAGGTTGATTAAAAAAGTAGACCCGCCGAAGACGCTTCCGTTTACCGCGTCTATACAACTTGCAGGCAAACCCCTCATTTCTATTTCTTCGCTTTTATGGAACGGCAAAAAAGACGCTGATGGCGAACCGGTGTATGAGTGGAAAATCAAGGGATGGAAGAATGGCATTGTTTCGGAATCAAAGATGGAGCGGCTCATTCGCGCCGTTCATGACCAAAAACCGGCGCCAACGCTCGCAGTACAGATAAATCTTCCGGATGGCAGACGCGAGCAGGTAAAACAGGATGCCAATTTTAAGCTCTGCGCGCCGGTGTGGGGGAATGGTTCGCATGAGGTTGTCTATGACCGAGTCGCCCACCGTTTGTCCGATTTTATCTACCAATCGGACTCAATTATTACGAGCGCGTTTCTTAAAGTTGACCCTTTTAAGGCATACCAAAAGGAGTTTTCCCATATGTTCAACCTTCGCAATTACCAAGGCAAGAGTTGGTTCCACATACACCTCGCCGCTAGAAAAGGAAA
>CAYORD010000076.1:3090-3777 GCA_964406265.1 uncultured Candidatus Saccharibacteria bacterium
TGGGGGCGAGCAAGCCAACCATATAGCCATTTCACCTCTAGTGCCTCCAGGTGGTTTCGCATCTGCGCTCACGAGCGGCCGCTATATTCAAATTGCGTCTGATGTCATAAAAAGAGTACTGGATTTTAACGAGCGGGAGATTCGCCATTTTTTCACTATACCTTTCCCATTTATTGCGATACATGAGTTCGGGCATGCTTTCGCAGGCCTTAATGATGAATACATATCCGGGAGGGTTAGAGGGGGAAATTGTGTCACTAATCCGGCATCTGATTGGAGTTACAACGGCATTCGGTATGGAGATGTCACATTTGAAGGATGTGGATACCCCACTGTCTACCACCGACCCTCGCCAGCAAGTATTATGCGTGGTGCGCAGTCAGGTGAAACGCGCTTCAATGTGATAAGTTGCGGCTATATCGTTGCGGGCATCAAAGGAGGCGATGGGCCTGGAGGCGATGGGCCGGAATACTGGCAAGAGTGCATGAACTCGCAGTGGAATACGATTAAGCCGACCGGAAAAACGAACTCACTCCGGTCGAATCTCGCTTCAATTTTTGAGTCGCTCGTTCGCTCTCATTCTTCTGCGTCCGTGCATAACGCGGCTGGAAGTGGAGAGGAGATACGCATAGAACACTTCAGCGCCGACGGGACTATAACCGGTGAGACAATTTCCGTTCCGTCCGG
>CAYORD010000077.1:0-3680 GCA_964406265.1 uncultured Candidatus Saccharibacteria bacterium
AAAGAGAACTGTTGGAAGCCGCAGGCGGCGCGTCGTATCTTGCGGAACTTTCCTCCTCCGTTCCTTCCGCCGCCAACGCGCGGCATTATGCCGAAATCATTGCAAAAAAAGGAATGATGCGTTCGCTTATTTCCGCCGCAGAGCACATTGAGGGTCTTGGCTACAACGAGGAGCACGAAATGGACAATTTGTTGGATTCTGCTGAAAAAACAATTTTGGAAATCGGCAAGCGCGGAGGAACGCATTCTTTTATTGCACTCCAAGACACGCTCGCGGAAGCGTGGGAACGGCTGGACCGCTTGCACAAAACGGGCGAGGGGCTTCGCGGCGTATCCACCGGCTTCAAAGAGCTTGACTCCAAACTCTCCGGCTTTCAAAAAGCCGACCTTATTATCCTCGCGGCGCGTCCTTCAATGGGCAAGACCTCGCTTGCGTTGGATATTGCGCGGCAGAGCGCACTGCTCCACGGTACGCCTGTCGCGCTCTTCTCGCTTGAAATGAGCTCGCAACAGCTCGTAGACAGAATGCTTGCCGCGGAGTCACGCGTTGACGCGTGGAGATTGCGCACGGGCAAGCTTACGATGGAAGACGAGTTTGCGAAAATCCGCGATTCGCTGGACCGCCTTTCCAAGGCGCCTATTTACATAGACGACCAGCCGGGGGCGAACATTTTGAAAATCCGCTCCGTCGCGCGCCGGATAAAACATGAAAAAGGATTGGGGCTTATCATTGTGGATTATTTGCAACTGATGACCCCGACCAATACGCGCACTGACAACTTGGTCCAGCAAATTTCGGAAATTTCGCGCTCGCTGAAACAGCTCGCGCGCGAGCTTGATGTGCCGGTACTCACCCTATCGCAACTCAACCGAAATGTGGAGACGCGCGGGGGCAAGCCGCGGCTTTCGGATTTGCGCGACAGCGGATCGATTGAGCAAGACGCGGATGTCGTGCTGTTTATCCACCGCGAAGACAAGTACAAAGAAGAATCAGACAAGCCGAACATTGCGGAAATCTTGATTGAAAAGCACCGCAACGGACCGACGGGGAAAGTAGAATTGTATTTTGACGCGGACAAGGCAAGTTTTTTGTCTCTTGAAAAAGGGAATCTAAATGAATTTTAATATGGATACATTACACGAACTTGGAGAATTATTTCGGACATTTCCCGGCGTCGGGCCGCGGCAGGCGAAGCGCTTTGTGCATCACCTCTTGCACCGAGGAGACGATGCGGCGCAACTCTCAGAGCTTGCCGTGCGGTTGCGGAAAAATGTAACGCGTTGCGAGTCCTGCCGACGCTTTTTTGGAAAAGAAGGGGCGTTCAAGAAGTGCCGCATCTGCCGCGATGAAAGTCGCGACAAAACATCGCTCCTCGTCGTCGCGCGTGACATTGACTTGGAAGCAGTGGAAAAATCCGGTTCGTTCCGCGGCTACTACTTTGTGCTTGGCGGGACCATTCCGATTTTAGATGCACAGCCGGAAAAGCGCGTTGCATTGAAAGAACTTCTCGCGCGCGTTGAACAATCGGCGACGGACGGACTGACAGAAGTTGTACTCGCGCTTTCTGCAAATCCTGAAGGAGAGCATACGGCGGAAACCGTAGCGCACGCGCTTGCGCCTCTTGCAAAAAAACACGCCATTAAACTATCCGTTCTCGGCCGCGGACTCTCTACCGGCACCGAGCTGGAATACTGCGACTCGGAGACGCTTAAAAGCGCGCTCAAAAACCGCCAGTAATTTTCACTTTCATAAACGGCTGGCGGTGGCCGCGGAGTTTGAAGTAGCGGCTTTTTGCTTTGTATTTGACGACTTCAATTTTTTTGTTGCGCCCTGCTTCAATTACTTCGCCCTTTACGGAGGCGCCGGAAATATACGGAGCACCGACAACGGTTTTCGCGCCGTCGTCTGTCAAAAGAACCTTATCAAAGGCGACTGTGCTCCCCTCTTGCACCATAGGGAGTTTCTCAATCCGTATCGCGCTCCCCGCCGATACGCGGTATTGCTTGCCGCCTGTTTCTATAATCGCCAATGGCATAATGGGGGGTATTATAATAGGAAAAAATAAAAAAAGCAAACCCCGACCGCACTGAGCGCTCGGGGTTAAACGTTCCTTTCTTCGGGTCTCGGGGAGGGATCTCGGCGGGGAGGTTTGAAGGTATCAGACAGGTTTTCTCGGGGGGAAAACTTTGTTGTTCTCTATGCACAAAAAACATGTTATGGGGCATAGGATTTACACACGGTGCGACCGCTCTTGAGGGTTCATTCCCAAATGTAGTAGGACACTCTTGTAAAAACACCACTAGCCCATTTATTCCTCAACCGAGGGCTTATCAAGAACAAGCGGCTCAAACCCAATCGATTGTTCCGTAATACGGAGAATATCTTTATCTATTTTTTTAAATTCCCTGCCGGAAGCGGTGTAATGATTTACAACCGTACCGAGCGCATTTCCTAGTTTTTGATGATATTCTGCATAGTTTCCCAGGTGTTTTCCAAGATCGTCTACCCTTTTAATTATATCTTTCGCGGTTTCTTCTATTTGAAGCGCCTTTAACCCTTGCATAACCGTTTGAAGGTATGCAAAAAACGAAGTTGGAGAGACGATAAGAACTTTGTACTTGTTGGCAGCGCGTTGAATAAGATTTTCAGTATCGTCGGTAACGAATCCGACTTTATTCACCAAAAGATCATAATAAATTGCCTCATGCGGGATGAACATAAAAGCGAAATCCATAGTGCCATCTGATGGTCTGATGTATTTTGATGTCTCTTGAATACGCGCTTTTAGATCATTGACAAACAGTTTTTCCAACCGATCTTTTTCCAATGGATCTTTGGCTTCCACAAGCCGATTGTAATTTTCAAGAGAAAATTTTGAATCAACAGGGACAATTTTATCTTTAATAAATACCGCCGCATCAACTATATCGCCATTGGGAAACATATACTGCATTTTATAATTATTTGGCGGCAGAACATTTTTAAGAAGCGTCTCAAGATAATATTCGCCCAAGATTCCGCGCTGTTTCGGATTCTTCAAAATATCCTGCAGTGAGCGAAGTTGTTCCGCAACCGCCATCACCTGTTTTGACGCTTCGCGCGTTTGCGTTGTCTCGCGCACCACATTCATAAGGTTGCGCGTTACCTCTCGCGTGAGTTCATTCATCTGCTGAAGCAGAAGTTTGGCAACGCCACTGTTATCCTCACTTTTTTTGTTTCCACTACGGCGCATGAGCACGACAACGAGCGCGAGCACGGCAAGCGCGAGAATTGCAACGACAATCCATAGAGTCATGAAAGACAGCATATCATATAAATCCTCCCACAACCCCCTCCTTTATAAAGGAGGGGGAAGCAGGGGGTGGATTTTTATGCTATACTGCAACTATGTCCATACACGCTGACATTAAACAAAAAATCATCGGAGCGGCGAAGGCGCACGATGCGCTCCGCCTTTCTGTGTTTCGAGGCCTTTCCGCCGCGTTTACCAACGAGCTTGTTGCAAAGAAAAAATCAACCAATGACGCGCTCGGGGACGACGAGGCGCTCTTTGTTGTACGCCGGCAAGTAAACCAACGCAAGGATTCCATTGAGCAATTTGAAAAAGGAGGTCGGAAGGATTTGGTGAAAGCGGAAAAAGCCGAACTTGCAATTCTGGAAGCGCTGCTCCCAGCGAAAAT
>CAYORD010000078.1:0-3648 GCA_964406265.1 uncultured Candidatus Saccharibacteria bacterium
ATCATTGTCTTCCAAATAATCCGATGTTTTTCCAAGTAGAACGCTTCCGGATAGAGAATATCTATTACATCAGAAAGCGCGTCGGTGCGAAGCATCACGGAACCCAAGAGCGCCTTTTCGGCGTCAATATTTTGCGGAGGGGTGCTGATTGCACGCGCCATAGGTGCGAATTGTAACACGCACCCGCCTCAGGCACGCAAACAAAAATGGTGATGAACTGTGGGTAGGGTGGGGAGAAGTAACGCTCACAAAACTCGTTTTCGTTTTTGTTTCCTCCTGCCCTTAACCTAAGGGGAGGGAGGTGTCCAGCACCACTTTTGAGAAAAGTGGTGCTGGACGGAGGATGTTTTCTGATAGATTCATTTGTCTCCTCAGCACATCGGGTGTAAAGTATTGATACCTACCCCATGGAGCAATCCGTGGGGAAGTTGTCGCGTATGGAAGAAAAACTTATCGTAAAGGGCGCGCGGACGCACAATCTCAAGAACATAACCGTTGAGATGCCGCGTAATAAACTGATTGCATTTACGGGGCTTTCCGGAAGCGGGAAGTCCTCTTTGGCGTTTGACACGATTTTCGCCGAGGGCCAGCGGCGGTATGTGGAATCGCTTTCCGCGTACGCGCGGCAATTTTTGAAGCAGATGCAAAAGCCGGATGTGGACGAGATTACGGGGCTCTCACCGGCAATTTCCATAGACCAAAAAAGCCGCTCCAACAACCCGCGCTCAACGGTCGCAACCATTACCGAGATTTACGATTATTTGCGCGTTCTCTTCGCGCGCGTCGGCAAGCCGCACTGCCTTTTGTGCAATCGGGAAATTAAGAAACTCTCACCTGAGGAAATTAAACAAACGATTTTGGAAACCGTTGGTGGCGCGCTTAAAAATGCGGGCGATGCAAAGTTGAAGTTATATGCGCCCGTCGTCGTCGGGCGCAAAGGCGAATACTACCAATTACTGTACGACTTGCTCGGCAAGGGGTACAGCGTAGTCAGAGTAGACGGCGCGGAGAAAAAGCTTCGCGAGCCGATTGTGTTAGAAAAGCACAAAAAACACAACATTGATGTGTTGGTGGATGAGTTTTTTCTCACGGAGCTCGCGAAAGGCGGCGCGGCGCTGAGCGAACGGTTGCCGGAAGCGATAGAATGTGCGCTTAACGAATCAAACGGACTATTGCGCATTGAAACCGGAGCAAACAGCAAAATTATTTCCGCAAAATTTATGTGTCCGTACGACGGCTTTTCCTACCCCGAAGTGGAGCCGCGCCTTTTTTCGTTCAACTCGCCATACGGCGCGTGCCCCGAGTGCAACGGGCTCGGCACGCGGCACTTTTTCGGCGACGAGCAATGCCATAAATGCAAAGGTGCGCGACTTCGAGAAGAGGCCCTCTTTGTACGGCTAGGAGGTACGCACTCCCACCACCCCGTCTCGACCAAAGGTCGAGCCACCCCTCCTCGGGCAGGAGTGGATGGAAAAAATATCGTTGAACTATCTGCGATGTCAATCGCCGATGCGTACGAATTTTTCGGCTCGCTTCGCCTGACTGCGAAAGAACGCGAAATCGCGAAAGTCGTGCTCCGTGAAATTGAATCACGCCTCCAATTTATGCTGAATGTGGGGATTGAATATCTGACCCTTGACCGCCGCGCGCACACGCTCTCGGGCGGCGAGGCACAGCGGATACGGCTCGCGTCGCAACTCGGGAGCGGGCTGGTTGGTGCGCTGTATGTATTGGACGAGCCGACGATCGGACTACATTCACGCGACAACGCGCGGCTCGTGAAAACACTTCTGCACTTACGCGACATCGGCAATACCATTTTAGTGGTGGAACACGATGAAGAGACGATTCTCTCCGCAGATTATTTGGTGGATATCGGACCGGGCGCCGGAGTACATGGCGGGCACATCGTAGTTGCCGGGGATTTGCAGAAATTATTATCCGCCAAACGAAACGACAGCAAGTCGCTCACGCTTTCATATTTGCGTGGCGAACAAACAGTCGCCGTTCCGGAAACTCGCCGCGCGCGCGACAATGGAGTGCTTAAAATTCGCGGCGGAAAAATCTTTAACATCAAAAACATCTCACTCGATGTGCCGCTTGGAAAACTGGTCGCGATTACCGGCGTGTCGGGAAGCGGAAAGTCATCATTTCTGTATGAAGTATTGCACAAAAACTTGCAGGCGCGGTTTGAGCGGCGCTACCGCTCTAATGAAGTATTCAACTGCGCATCCTTTACGGGAACAGAATATCTTTCGCGCGCTATTTTGATTGACCAAAGTCCCATCGGGCGCACACCGCGCAGTAATCCGGCGACCTACACCGGCGCGTGGTCGTTTGTCCGCGAACTCTTTGCCGGGAGCGAAGAGGCGCGCGTGCGCGGATGGGGCGCGAGCCGTTTTTCGTTTAATGTGAAGGGCGGGCGATGCGAAGCGTGCCAAGGGAATGGCGAAATTGCCGTTGAGATGCACTTCCTTCCGACTGTATATGTGCAGTGCGATGTGTGTAACGGCAAACGGTTTATGAAAGAAACGCTTGAAGTGAAATACAAAAAGAAAAATGTGTACGAAGTGCTCCAGATGACGGTTGAAGAGGCGCTTGTATTTTTTGAGGACATTCCAGCAATTTACGACCGATTAAAGACGCTTAATGAAGTCGGGCTCGGATATTTGACACTCGGTCAGTCGGCAACAACACTCTCCGGAGGCGAGGCACAGCGGGTGAAGATTTCTTCGGAGTTGTACCGCACTCACATTCATAAAACTATCTATTTGCTGGACGAGCCGACGGTTGGTCTGCATTATGAAGATGTGAAGAAACTGATTGAGATTTTGCAAAAGCTCGTTGCTCACGGCAATACGGTGGCGGTGATTGAACACAATATGGATGTGATTAAAAATGCGGATTATGTGATTGACTTCGGCCCTGAAGGGGGAGCGGGCGGCGGGCAGATTGTGGCGAAGGGTACGCCGGAGGAGGTGGCGAATAACAAGAAGTCGTACACGGGAGGATATTTACGGAAGATATTGTAAGACGAACAAAAAAGCCGTTCCACGAAGGAACGGCTGCTGTGTTATGCACTCTTGAGAAAATCTCTCCATGCGGTGAGGTCGGGCGGTTTCCAGAAACTCTTATCTGCGCCAGCCTTTAAAGCCATGGTCGCGCTGGTCTCATCAAGATTCCCACTCATGAGAGCAATCTTTGCTCCAGGAAGTCGCACCCGCGCAATTGCCACAACCGCGAGACCGTTTGGGGTTCCCATCTCCAGATCAGTTATTACTAAGTCAAATACTTTTCCTGACCGAAGCAAGGTAATCGCTTCTTCTCCACTTGCGACCTTCGTTACTTCAGCGTCCTGCCGAAGCGCTTGCACGAATATAGCAAATGTTTCAAGAAGACAAGGTTCGTCATCAACGATTAAAGCGTTCATTTTCTTCTCTTTCCGCAACTAACAATAGGTTGCTCTTTTCTGTATTAGAGCATAGCATAGCGAATATGAATCGTCAAGCATTACAAAAAAAGAAACTGCCGGACGCGCCTGGCGTGTATTTTTTCCTTGGGCGCAACAAAAAGGTTCTGTATATTGGCCGCGCTACTTCACTAAAGAACCGTGTGCAGAGCTATTTTGATTCTGCGCTTGCAGATAAG
>CAYORD010000079.1:0-3645 GCA_964406265.1 uncultured Candidatus Saccharibacteria bacterium
AAAATGGTAAGGTGTGGATCGTGGACTGGGCAAAAGCAATTCTAGGCGAACCCCTCTACGATCTTGCAATCTTTGGGGTGAGCTAAGGTCACACCCTCCCCTGGCAAAACCTAGTAAAGGGATATACTCTTGCCACCAATCTCCCACGGTATACCCTCTATGAGATGGTGGGACTCCTCGGTATCATCGACTTCTGTCGGAGATACAGTCTTGGCTACGTAGCCAAGCTTAGGAGATTCCTCTCTCTCATTCAGTATCTCAAATAACCTCTCCTTTAAGGCATTGTGAGAGGTTATTTTTTTCGTTATTATATAAATCATGTCGAAATATCCAAACGTAACTGTAAAACTTATATTGAAACATAGAAACCGCGTACTTGTTCTCAAACGCCAGAAAGGTGTTTTTGATTTTCCTGGGGGAAAAATAGAATTCGGAGAAACGCCGTTAGAGACGCTCAGAAGAGAATTAATTGAAGAATTGCACTATCCTATCCCAAAAGAACCTCGGTTGCTTAATGTATGGAATTATCTATCAAAGAATAACAAACGACACAGTATTTTTCTCACCTTTATTTTGGACCTAACAAAAAAACCCACTCTAATTCCACAAGAAAATTTTAATCCCCTATGGCTAACCAAAAAAGAATTTTTACAAGGCAAGATTATAAAAAATAAAAGATTTATACAAAAGATCTTCAATCAGCGAAAAAAAACAGTGACTGGCTTTTGAACTAACCAGTCACTTTTACTTCTTCGGATGGATAAAGAGATGGAAGGGATTCCATACGGCTAGCCATTTTCTCCACCATTTCCGAAGTAGCGCAGCGGACATTCCTTGCTGCCGCAACAGTTGGATCGCATGTGAGTCTGATGATCTTGACATTGGCGCTGTATGCTTGACCAGCAAGGATGTAAGGACTCATCTCAAAGACAAGGGTATTAGTATTATCAACAATCGCTATACCCTGTGATCTTTGTAAATATTCAAGGAAATGACGGAAGCAGCTTGCGTGAGCTTGTGGCAACATCCTCGAATCAAAATGATATTTGCCTTCCGCAGTTGTAAAGTAATCGTCGGAAGAAAAGGCTTTTGCCTCTTCTCCTCTCGCAACAGCGTCCGAAATAATCTTCTTGGCCAGCGTACTTTTCCCGGCTCCCGGTACACCCCGAAGGATAACCACTTGCCTAGCCATTTTATCTCCTTTCAATATGCGAGTTATAAGTTTCAAGCATCTTCTAAAAAGATAGGATGAGTAGAATCTTCTGTCAATAATGTTTTCTTAACTATACCTATTCAACACAAACCTCCACGGCTGGGCATTCTCCCCCGACGGCGCGTTCACCGCAACCTCAAGAATCTTCTGGATGTCTTCGCGCGGGATTTTTTCTGGCATCAGTTTCATTATAGCAGACCGAAGAAAGATTTCGGAGCAACCTTGACAATTTAGAAACTTCTACTATGATTGAACTGCAGCTTGAAAATCTAAAGAAAGGAGGTAAGAATCGTGGGAACAAAGCGTCCCTCGCTTCTTGATCGGCTTTTCGAGCCGGTTCCCGAGACGCCCGCATCGGAGCTCGGGTCGTACGAACCGAGCACACAGACGTGGTCGCATCGGGACGCACCCCTGATGAGCCCGGTCAAGCACAACCAGGAGCACTAGCTCCACCCCGCCCCTCAAGAGAACTCTCTTGGGGGGCTATTTCTTTGTACCTCTAGCGCAAAATCGTATCGCTTTGTCCATCAACTTTATGCGCAATTTAGTGTCAGTAAACCCTCCAGTATGACCGGATCCAAACCATTCGACGGTAAAACGCTTATTGTTTTCTTTCAACGCATGAATGAAATGTCTCATTTGCCGATGTGGACAGCGTACATCATTTTTCCCATGCAGAATAAGAAGCGGCGCTTGTATGTGTTTCGTATAAGTTATAGGGGAACTGCGCACATAGCGCGTGCGTGCGGTTTCCGGCGTTCCTCCAAATATTTCTCTATCTTTCGCCTTAAAATATGTCGGTTCATCTTCGTACTGCATTACACAATCTGCTATTGCCGCGCCAGCAATACCACAATTCCAGAGATGAGGATATTTTCCGATCGCGAGCAAAGTAACATATCCTCCCCATGACCATCCGTAAAGTGTAATGCAATTTGGGTCGGCATACCTATTTCGCACGAGCCAATTTCGCGCGGCAACAATGTCTTCTACCTCCCAACGTCCTGGATTCCCGTATATTTTCCGTTCGAATTTTTTACCAAACCCAATGGAACCGCGATAATTAACGGCGCAATAGCCGAAGCCATTTTTAAGCCACGCATGCGCTTCCGGTGAAAATTCATTAAGGACGACTCCGTGAGGACCGCCGTGTATATCCATGACAAATGGTATGGGTTTTGTTACGCCACGCGGTCGCACAATCCACATCTGTACGCGCTCCCCATCAGATGATTTCGCCCATACCTTTTCCACTGCATAGCGCGACGAAACATCGCCGGACCATTCCGGAATTCCGCTCCATGTATCATACCGAGGCGCGTGTAAAGCAATCAAACGCGGAGAAGTATTGAAATCGCTCCACCGCACGATAAGTGATCCATCTTGTCGCGATGCTGCAGAACCAAAATGAAAATTAAAACTTCCTGTCTTTGGGCCAATACGCTTTAAACGCTTGGTATGAGTATTGTACACATAAAGTTTTTGCTCTGCACGATACACATCGCAAAGAACAAGCTGATGGCGCGCCTCATCCCAAGAAAGCACCCATACATCTCCGCGAAAAGACGAATGGCGTATTTCTGTGGCGCGTCCTTTTGCGACATCATATATAACCGGTCGATACCAATCGCCTTGCCGCGCGAGCGCGAGTACTACCCTTCTCTCTTGTATATGAGAAAACGCAAGCGGTATTACAGCATTAAAGCGGCGTGAGTACGTCTTTGTGGTGCCTTTGACGGTTGGCAAAAAGATAAGGCGGCTTTCTTTTGTGTCAGCGTTCGTTTCGGCGACACATACCACCAGGCCGTCAGGCGCGCAAATCGGTTCGGATAGTGAAGTGTTTGCGCTGTAGAGTTCGCGAGTTTGATACTTGCTGTTTTTGTTTCTCCTAGCGATAAAAACCTTGTTTTTATTATCAAGAGCCGCAGTGAAGCAGAGTATTTCCCCGTTATCACTTGTGCTCACTGAATATGAAAAATAATGTTTGAGATTAGGGGTCACATTAACGCTATTTCCTCCCTCAAAGGGAATGCGCACAAAATGTCCATGCTCGGAACCGCTTGTATCGCTCAAAATATAGATATGTCGCCCATCAGAAGAAATTGAACCGAAAAGCGCGCCCTGTTTCGCGTTGGTTATTTGACGATGAAAACCCGTATGGAAATCCACCGTGTACAATTGATAACTGCCGGAGCGGTTTGAAACTACAATGGCCCTGTGCGGCGCATTTCGCGCCACAAACAAATACTGCACGCTGCGTGTTTCAAATAGCGAGCGTATACGAGGGTCAGATGGGCGAATATTATGTTGTATAGTAAGTCGCTGTTTCATATTAATCCATTGTAAATCCTTTGAAAGCTTTTTGCATGAATAAAGAAAAAGGCGTGCGCTACATGGAGTCGCCCGCCCGAGAGATCATCGCGTTCGCAAGA
>CAYORD010000080.1:0-3474 GCA_964406265.1 uncultured Candidatus Saccharibacteria bacterium
AAGCAAATTTTTCCCGCGCGGCGCGAAGCGCCGCGTATGCAGGAGAAGGATTTTCTCGGACTTTTTTGTCGTGCAGAGTGAGTTCGGAAATACAAAGTCCAAAGATTTTTTGGAGAGAGGATTTTTTGGAGGGGAGGTCGTGCAGAGTTTATGTGCGTTTGCCCCACCCACCCATGCGCACGCACCCTTCTTCGCTTTTCAGCGAAGCTCCCAGAGCGTGTAACTACAATCCAAATTTTTGATTTAGCCAAGTAAAAACTTCTTCGAATTTGGCAAGAGTTTGTTTATCAAGCTGAATTGCTTCGCCGCCTTCAACTCTCTCCATAAAAAGACGAGCGAGAAGCTCTTTTTTACCTTTTGCTACTGTAGAATTCGCTTGTGTGGTCCCAGTTGAAGATTTTTCTTTGAGAATGTGTTTATAGAAATCTTTTGTACTAAAGACATCTTCAATTCCGTTACAATCTTTTATTTTGAGGATATGATCGTGTGCGAGAGTGTCGTTCTCCTCATAGAATTCTTTTTTTAAAAGAGTATATGCCTTTCTTCCAGAATTGGTATCGTCGTCTAGTACCGCTTTAAAATTGAACCCCCAACCAATTAGAACACTTGCGAGATTGGGGATATTGTTAACCCCACACGCTGGTAGAAAATGAAAACGCTCGCTCTTTCCGAGCAATTTCTTAATTGCTGAAAGGTAGTAATGGTCGGTGATTCCTTCGACGAGAATGTTCAATCGGGAAGGATCGAGAATTGCACCGACACTTTGAATTCCCATAGCAGTGATTATCGGTGAAAGTGCATCCGAGGCGCCGACATCAGACCGACTAGCAAACTTTGCGGCGGTTTCTACTTTTGTTCCTCGTTGGTTCGTGTTTGAAACAAGGCGGATTCGAGCAAACTCTCGCCCAACTGTTCCTATCAAATTTGGGTAATGGGTCGTATAGACAATCTGCGCACCTTTGGTGCCTAATTCCTCAAGCACTGTTTTCAAGTCCTTCTGAGCTTTTTCATGCAATCCTTGTCCCGGCTCATCAATAAGAATCACGAGATTTTTAATAGTCGTTTCTTCAACACCAAGCGCTCGTAAGCGTAGATTGAACGCACTAAACCATCGGAAACCGTTGCTTTTTTGTTCCAGATACAGAGGGTCACCATCTGCTCGATCAATCATAAACTCAACAGTTGAGTCATCAGCCGGAGTCTTGCGAATTATTTTCACTTTGAAATTGTACCGACTGTTTTCCTCAAGTTTTTGTGTCCAGTATTTATTTAAATCGTCACTTGCGCGTGTGCTAAGGTCTATATCCGAACGGGCTATACTTCTGGAGTCCTTTTTTACTATCTCCGCAAAGTTTACTCCGAAGACTTTCTGAAAATCCTGTACTGCCGAATATTTTGAAATATCTTTAATAGTCACCTCACCCGGCAACAGATCATCGAAAGAATCATAAAAAACGAAGCGTCTTTTTTCAGAAATAAGGAACTCCAACAACTTCTCAATGGTGTTTCTTGCTGGTGTTTTTTTTGACTCAGCCGTTGTGCCTTCTTTGGTTTTATCTGCGCCGCTCGCAGGAGTGCTTTCTCCACTAGTTGATTTAACTTCTATGAGGTTTGGTTTTACAAAAAATGGCTTTAGTCGTTCTTCTGTTTCGTCTGTGAAGAAAATTGTATCTAGCGAATTATCATCAGCCGGACACCTAATAAACCCGATCTTGTTATTTTTAATCAACTCTTTCTTGAGAGAATCATTTTCCGTTTCGATGAAAATGTTTTCAATATCATCCGTATCAAGCGCGAATTCGCAAATCACTTCGGGATGTTCCTCCTTTCTCCGATGCAGTTTTTCAAATTTGGGAGATGGTCCATTCCCAAAAAAGCTCAATGCCTCTACGACAGCACTTTTTCCTGCTTCATTCTGCCCTGCGAGTACCACGATGTTGTCATTTTCGGAAAGATTGCAAATTCCCGTATCCACAATGGATTTGAAACTCTTAATTTGAAAGGATGAAAGGCGCATATGTAAGCGTTATTGAAGCATTTTTTCTTGATAAACTCAAGGTGTGTATTTTATAAAACGCCTCGCTGATATTTGTAGTATAATAGCCAATATATGCAATACTTTCTCTACGCTCGCAAAAGTACCGATGTTGAGGACAAGCAAGTTATGTCCATTGAAGGACAGTTGTCCGAACTTCGCGCGCTCGCGAAAAACGAAGGACTGGAAATTGCGGACGAGTTCGTGGAAAAGCGCACGGCGAAAATGCCGGGCCGTCCTATTTTCAACGAAATGGTGCGGCGTATTCAGAAAGGAGAGGCGCAAGGCATTGTGTGTTGGAAACTTGACCGCTTGGCGCGTAATCCGGTGGACGGCGGGCAAGTAAGTTGGATGCTCCAACAGGGTATCGTTTCGCACATCCGCACGCACGACAAACACCACTACTCAAACGACAATGTACTGATGATGTCTGTTGAGTTCGGCATGGCTAACCAGTTCATTCGCGATTTAAGCACCAATGTTAAACGCGGGCTTCGGGCGAAAGTGAAGCGAGGCGAGTTTCCGAGTACCGCGCCCGTCGGTTATCAGAATGATGTGCGATTGAAAACGATTGTGGTTGACCGGAAGAAATCAAAAGTCATTCGTGCCGCTTTTGAATTGTACGCCGAAGGCAATTCACGACTGGAAGATATTTCAAAGTTTCTCATTGAAAACGGTGTGCGAAGTTTGAACGGAAATCCGCTTCACAAAGATTGCGTCAAGTGGATTCTTACCAATCCTTTTTACTACGGACATTTTCGTTATGGCGGTGAAATCCACGAAGGACGGCACACGCCAATCATTGAGAAGCGGCTGTTTGATAAAGCGCAAAGGGTCATGGTGGAGCGCGGACATCCGCAAAAGGCGACAATAGAGCCGAAGCCGCTTTGCGGGCTTCTCCGGTGCGGCACGTGCGGCATGAGCATCACTGGAGAGGACAAAGTGAAGAAACAGTGCAAGAACGGCAATATACATCGCTATGTGTACTATCACTGCACCAAAAAATCCAAGACGATACAGTGCGCCGAGCCGTGCATTCGGGAAGAAGCTCTAGCCGAGCAACTTTCCGATATGCTCTCCCGCTACGCCATGCCCTCGCCGTGGGCGCAAGAGTTTAACCTGTGCATGTCGGAAGACAGGAAAACGGCGCACAAAGAATCGGCGGGAATGATTGAGGACTTGCGGAGAAAAGTTTCCGCGCTTTCCGAGAAATCGCAGAGGTTGCTTGATGTGTATCTCGCGCAAGATATTGACCGAGAAACCTATCTCAAAGAGCGCAACAAACTTTTCTCCGAGAAGAAGACCGCCGAGGAAAATATCGCACGACTGGAACGAGACGCCGCTCTGTGGCTCGAACCCATGCAAGCATGGGTTTTGACCGCTTCAACGCTAGGCGAAATCGCCGAAAGGAACGACCTCCCCTCCAAAAAATCCTCTCT
>CAYORD010000081.1:0-3361 GCA_964406265.1 uncultured Candidatus Saccharibacteria bacterium
AATCTTCTTTTTATTCTTCCGCTTGTGGTTATTCTTTTCCTCATCCATCGCGGCGGCCAAACCGAGAAATTTGAAATGTGGCGCGAAAAGTATCGCGGGTATATGCGCCTGGCAATCGGGCTGCTCCTGATTGGTTTGGGCGGGTGGATGCTCGCGTTTATTTTATAGAAAAGCAAAACCCGCCTCTTGGCGGGTTTTGCGATGTTCCTCGTGCCATACATCCCTGTTACTTCACCGCTTCCTTCAGCGCTTTCGCCGCGCGGAACTTCGGAACTTTCATCGCGGCAACTTGCACGGTCGCGCCCGTGCGCGGGTTGCGCGCTTGGCGCGCCGCGCGCTGTTTTACCGAGAAAATACCGAGCCCCGCGATGGAAACCTCCTCACCTTTCTTGAGCGAGCCGATAACAGAGTCAATCACTTTGTCCACGACTGCTTCGGCCTGCACTTTGGTAGAGCCGAGCACCTCGTGTACTGCATCTACGATTCCTGATTTGTTCATAGAAATAAGCGTTAAGCGAATAATGTTATTAAAAGCGACACCCCGCTATTATCGCCTATGGGCTTTAGAATGCAAGGGTTTTTGGGGAAGTGAGTAGTTAGTAGATAGTAGTTAGTAGTTAGAAAGATAAAAGGCGAGAAATACCAAGCATTTAAGCCATTTTATGCGATTTCGCTTGACTTTTATACTCGTATGTGCTATGCTATATAGTAGAAAAGTCAGATTCTTTGAAAAGCATTCTTCACAGCGTCGGGGGCGGGGAGTTATTAATTTTTTACTAAAACTAACCCTTCCCTCGCCGCTGTGAGGAAGTAAACAATCAACAAACGAAAAGGAAAGGACAGAAAATTATGCATCGATATTTCATTCCATTATGGGGAAGTGTGCTCGGATCCATTCCCTATGAAACCCTAAACAAACTTTGGGAAGATGGCAGTATAGAGTGGGACGGTGAACCACCTCGGCAGGCGTTGGAATTTCAAGATGATTGTCTTGTTGCGATTCACATAAACCAAACCAACAACAAGACAGATGAAAAGTTCGCTCTGCAAGATATAAAACATTTCGTGGAGGCGGAACTGAATCAAAATGACCGACAGACCAGCGCGAAAGAAATGACGCGGTACTACATCAAGAACGGTAACATAGTTCGTGGTGGGTAAGGTTCCAAGAAAGACTACCCAACCTTCGCTGGAAACGGCGGGGGTTTTTTGTTTGTTCTGAATCTCCTCCTCAGATGAGGAGGAGTGCCGACGCTTTTTCTGAAAAGCGGAGGCGAGGTAGTGCTGACAAAAAACACCACCACCCCGTCTCGCTTCGCTCGCCACCCCTCCTCAACTGAGGAGGGGATTTAAAAATCTACTACCTTGCATACTCTACCACCCGATTCTCCCGAATCACCGTTACTTTGATTTCCCCAGGGTATTTTAGTTCATCTTCAATTTTCTTCGCCGTGTTTTTGGCGATATTTTTCGCTTCAAGGTCTGACACCTCAGCTGATTTTACAAATATGCGGATTTCGCGCCCTGCTTGAAGCGCGTACGCCTTCTCAATGCCGGGGGAGGATGTCGCAATCCTTTCCAAGTCCTCCAGCCGCTTCAAGTAATTTTCTACCGTATCGCGCCGCGCGCCGGGCCGACTGCCCGATATCGCGTCCGCAACCTGCACAATCACCGACTCCGGCGTTTCAAACGGGTATTCTCCGTGATGCGCCTGCATTGCCTTCACAACCGCTTCGTCCACGCCGAACTTTTGCAAAATGCGCCGCCCGATTTCCACATGGGTGCCCTGCACATCGTGGTCCATCGCTTTGCCGAGGTCGTGAAGTAAGGCGCCGGCTTTCGCCACTGCGACATTCACTCCAAGTTCTGCGGCAATCATACCCGCAATGTGCGCCATTTCAATGGAGTGATGCAAGACATTTTGCCCGTAGCTCGTACGGAAGTGCAGCCGCCCCAAAATGGCGATAACTTGGGGCGGGAGGTTCACAATACCGCACTCAAACGCCGCCTGCGTGCCTTTTTCCTTTATGATTTTCTGAATTTCCTCCTGCGCCTTTTCTACCATCTGCTCAATCTTGGCGGGCTGAATACGCCCATCCGCGATGAGGTTTTCGAGAGCGACGCGCGCGACTTGCCGGCGGATGGGGTTGAAGGAAGAAATGGTAATCGCGCCCGGCGTGTCGTCTACAATCACTTCAACGCCCGTCGCGCGCTCAAATGCTTTTATGTTTCGCCCTTCTTTGCCGATAATCTTGCCCTTCACTTCATCGGAGGGAATGGAAACAGAGGTCGTGAGCGAGTCCGCAGAAATGGCGGTGCCGAGGCGCTGGATGGCGCTCGTGATAATTTCTTGCGCGCGCTTTTCCAGTTTTTCCTCTCCGCCCTGCTCAAGCTTTTGCATCCGCACCAAAATATCTTCCTCATATTTCTTTTCTACCGCCGCGACCAGCTCTTTCTTCGCATCCTCTTCCGAAAGCCGCGCCGCTTTCTCAAGCGCCGCCTGCTTTTCCGCCGCGAGCGCTTCCGCCCTCTCTTTTATTTTCTTCACTTCGCCGATTTTTCCTTTAAGTTCTTCCGCTTCTTTGTCTAAATCACTCTGGCGTTTGTCCAGCGTATCTTCGCGCTTCACGAGCCGTTCTTCGCTTTTCTTGAGCGCGTCTTCGCGCTCTTTGGCTTCTGCGCGCGCCTCCTTCAGGAGGCGCGCGGCCTCTTCTTCTGCCTTCCGCGTAATGTTCTTTGAGCCCTCTTGCGCCTTGAGCTCAATTTCCTTCAGTTTAAGCTCCATTGAGCCCTTTTTTCCGAGGGAAATGAGAAAGCGCAGGTACGCGCCGAGTCCAACCCCGAGAAGACCCGAAGCCGCGGCAAGCGCAAGCACTAGTTTTAATGACATGGTTGATTTTCTTGAGCGAAGCGATTAGAAAATCACCATCCCGCACTGCTTTTTCCGTGCGATTACTCCAAAATTTCGTCTGAAAGACGAAATTTTATGTATGCTTTTTGATTATTTTCTAATGATAACCTCATACAATATCCAGTTGAAAAAGCGGTGCGGGATTAGTAACAATACAATTCACCAAGCTCCTTAATTTTTTTATAATGTGACCCTGTCATTCTACTACAACCCGCGCTCTTTTGCAAAGGTTTCATAGATTTTTCTTGAATAACATGGTAATGTCACTTCGGAAAAGCGAGAAAGGTAACATATGAATGGTGAATTGTCAGAAAATGATCTCAAAGTCCGCGAATGGATGATCGGTCTTTTGGAAAGCGAACAGAGACTCTTCACTCCAGAAGTGTACAGCGCAATGCAGGAAATCTGGAAGGACCGCGAAAGTGCAGTTGGGGAGCGTAGGGTCATTAT
>CAYORD010000082.1:0-3352 GCA_964406265.1 uncultured Candidatus Saccharibacteria bacterium
TCCACTATGTCCCGCGCAAAATAGCTCCGCACACGGTCGCGGAGTGAGCCGGCTTTGCCGATATAAAGGACTTCCCGATTGTGGATAACCAACCGCAAGGCCTGGCCTTGCGGTGCGTGGAGTGTGGATAAGCGGGGGCAAGGACGGGCCTTGCGGTTTTTGCGCTTGCCCAAGAAAAAATACACGCCTGGCGCATCGGGGAGGTTTTTGAGATTTTGAATGGTTATTGACATTAGCGGAATTATATTCTAACATCACAATAGATGCAATCTAATCGCCCTATCCGTATAAATAGTATAAGGAGACAATGTGGAGGAAGAAACAGGATTGTTGTCGCTTAGATTTTTTGTGCTTTTGGACATCATCGTTGCCACTATCGGTCTCGTCATCGCAACTGGCTCCGTTACGCTTTCTATTTCCATCGGCATATTTTGTCTGACAATCGTTTATCCACTCGTAACCATCTGCGCGCACCTGCAAAAAATTAGGGAGGCGCTCGCCACGCGCAGCGACAGCAAAAGTGACGACACAGTAACGCATCTCTAATAAAACCCCGTCCTAACATTTTTAGTTGGGGCGGGGTCTTTCATTTGAAAACTGTTTGCTATTTCACATACGGCGGCTCATCTCCGCGTTTTTCTTTGAAGGTGTGCGGGGGGGTTTGAGGAAAGATACCTATGGCTTCAGAAATACTGTCCACGACACTCATGGGGGTCAGAAACCGTTTCATGTGCTCGTCGACAAATTGAAGGTACGGACTGCAACTTTGCGTCAAAAAATACAAAACCTGCACTTCTATGGTGTATGTCCCCATATTCTTACTATCACAGTAGACGGGGGCGGATGGGTCGTCGCTCTCCTCCGATTGAGTTCTGAGCCGACAGGTGAGTATCCGCGCAATTTCCACCGGGGATTTCTCTCTCTTCACATCGGCTTTCGGCAAATACACTGATGAAGCGGGCTCGCCATCGGCGGTGAAAAACTCCGCCTTGTACATTTCGTTTATGCTGGCTATCGCCGCATGAAGCCGCGGAATCGCCGGCGCGGTAATGCCGGTGAATTTGAAGGTAAGGGAGGGTCTCCCTACAAACGCGTTACTTTTAGTCATCACATTCTCCTTGGAATTGAAGCGCGGCACGCGCTCCAGGATGACAAGGTACTTTTGCGTCCCGACACTGTCGGAACAATGGCGGACAGAACCATTTCTATCCGCCAAAAAGAATATGCCATAAAAAAGATTTTACTGCAAATCGTGGTATGGTATACCCAACAACCGCAAGGCCAGGCCTTGCGGTGCGTATGATGTGGATAAGTGGGCACCTATCCCCTGAACACATAACAAGGGTACTCCCCGCAGAAACATCAGAGAATCAACCACCCTGCGGCTATTTTACATTTCGTGTGGGATATATCGCAGTAAAAATTGTTGTGGAAAACTAATGTTGCGTGTTGAGATTCATGATATGCTTTTGAAAGATTGAAAGGATAGCCTCTTGTTGGACACATTGAGGCGGGTGGCGGCAACCACAAAAGTCTGTAAAGGGTGGTCTTGTGGAGACGAAAGTCTCCCACAAGTCCAACTGCGGGGGCTTTCCGAAAGAGAAATCTCTTTTTGAAATCCTCCACAAGGTCACCCCTTGCAGACTTTTTGTCGTTTTTAGAAAACAAAAGCGCCTCGTTTGAGAGGCGCAATGTAATCACATGGAGAGCAAACTACTCAATAAACGGGTGGAGGCGAGGTTGCATCTCGCATATACTTCGCAATCAGTGACTTAGAGCTCTAAGTCTTCTACTACTACATGTAGTATTGTGGTGCATTGTTCCTCTCAAACGAGACGGTTAAATAATAAACAGTTGCGGATAAGGTACTAGGCAGTGTCTTAAAAACACTTGGATGTTCACCGCGTTGAGGTTCAATTCCTCTGTTCTCCGTCCCTTGCCCACAACTATTTACTATAACTAAAAAAGTGCTTAATAAATGGAGCTTCCTCCCGCTTATTAAGCAGTTGCTTTCCGCATTTCAATGATACAACAATGTTATACACATCTCTTGTGTATAACAAACTATTGAAAATACAATATAACAATAGCATAGATAAGTCAAGAGCACAAACATTATGCTACAATGATTTTATGACATCAAAAAAAGAGTTTTTACAAACACTCAAACACGCACTACAGCACCAAGCAAGGCCGAAAAGCGGGCAGTGTCGTTGTGTCGATTGTTGTAGTGAAAAACAAAGCCGTCCAAGTAAAAAGGGAGGTACTTCGGGGAAATGACCTTGTGCGTTCCCCGTATGCTTCTCTTGAAGTGTCCCCAAAACCCCTCAATCGTATTCGTGTGAACCGCACCGCGCACATATTCCTTTCTTCGGTGCTTCACCATTTTTCTATCGTACATTCTCGCTGACAATTTGTAACGATTGCTCTCGTCCGTCAAAAGGAGCGTCCCCTTGCTCTCAACATTCTCAATCAAGAACTTTCCTAGCGAACGGGCGCGAGCATTTGGAGATGTCTTTGCGCGGATATTTCCTTTGCGCTCCACCGCTCCCAAGATAACCGTTTTCTTTTTCATAACTTCCGAGAGATTCACATTGTCGGTTCCGGCTTTCCCTCTTCCACCGAAATATGTTTCGTCCATTTCCACTTTACCGCTTAATTTCCCTTTTCCCTGTTCAAGCGACTGGCGAATGAGCGTAAGCATGCGCCACGCGCATTTGTAGGTTACCCCTATCTCGCGTTCTAGTTGTTTTGCAGAAAATCCACTCTTTGCTTGTGAGAACACGAAAAAAGCGTGGAACCACAGCGTAAGAGGGGTATCTGACTTGTGAAATATCGTCCCTGCAGTAGGGGCTATCTGAAAACGGCACTGCGAGCACTGATACTGCTTTCTGCCTTTTATGTGATTGTAGGTGCCCCCACATGAGCATTTTCGGCTATGAAGGGTATCAAAGATGAAATCTAGGCACACCTCATCTGTTGGGAAGTCCTGTTTGAGGTTGCGAATACTGTATTTTTTGTTTTTCATACCCCTATCCTAGCAAAACGCCATTATGTTGTCAAGGGATAGGTGCCGATAAGTGGGGGCAAGGACGGGCCTTGGGATTTCTTGCTACCCAAGAACTTTCTTCAAATAGGCACCCGTATATGATTTCTTATTCTGCGCAATTTGTTCCGGCGTGCCCTTCGCAACAATTTTTCCACCGCCTTCGCCGCCTTCGGGGCCGATGTCTATCACATGGTCGGCGTTTTTGATGACATCCATATTGTGCTCAATAATGACAACGGTGTTTCCGCTATCAACGAGGCGGTTCAAAATTTCCACAAGCTTCGCGACATCTTCGTAGTGAAG
>CAYORD010000083.1:0-3352 GCA_964406265.1 uncultured Candidatus Saccharibacteria bacterium
ATATTCCAAAAGCTTTCGCTCTATTTGCCGGCGTTCGCGGTTTGCGACAATATAAATTTTTTCTATTTCCTCTCCTTGTAACCATTCAATGCTCCATAAAATGAGCGGTTTGCCCGCAACCATCACAAGAGGTTTTATTGTTTCAAAATGGGCAAGCCGCTTACCCCTGCCAGCCGCGAGAATTGCAGCCACCCTTACCAATGAACCGCCTTTTTTATGAAGAAAAGATTTCACTCCATTTCTTTTTGTTTTATGAGGTATACTTTTCTTCATAGTATTTTTCGCATAACAATGATGCTCGTGATAACCTCGTCGTTGCACGGAAAGACGCCTCCTCTATTGGAACAATCTCTGCGATTACTACCTCTTATTTTTCGTCGAGTATCTTGATAAGGGCACCAGAAATCCTTTCCGCTGATTTACCGTCAATTTTATATATAAACATTTGCATCGTCTTCTGGGTGTTTTTTCTTTTGTTGTTTTCTAAAACATCCTTAAGCATTGCGAGAAAATTTTCCTCACTTCGCGCAAGCCATGTTCCGTCTGTCTCCATCAAGTGTTTTACATAATCGCTGATAAACAGCCGCGCGACAGACGCGTCCGGGTCTAAAAGGGGTTCTGCATCAAAATTAAAATTAACTACTTCAGTCCCGCACGCGACCGCATCGAGGGAAAGCGTTGAAGCGACATTCACGCACACATCTGCGTGATACAAAGAATTAAACAAATTGTAAACATGTTCTTTTGAGGGATCAAAGTGGTCTCTGAGCGCGTGGTTCTGTTTATCGCTTTTGTCAACAACAATTCCTTTAATGCCGTCCAACGCGGAAAACCGCTCTACATCCCCCGCATAACTCACATGCGGCCGTATTAATATATTTGCCTCTTCGAGAGTCCCCTCATCCATAAAGTTTCTGATTAAAAGAATATGTTTTGATTCGTCAAAAAGTTTCGCTCCAGCTGAACCATACAAAATTATTTTTTTCTTTGTGTCAAAGCCGTGCTTCCTACAAAATTCTTCCCTTGACAATAATCCCTCTTTCCGCGCATAGAAATCAAATTGCGGAATACCGGTAACAATCACCTCCTCGGGGGAATACCCCTGAAGTTCAATCGCTTTCCAACGCATAAAATCATTCCATACGATAAAGAAATCAGCTTTCGCGGGAAACAGGGCTTGGGAAAGATTATCCCAGCTTTTGGGCATATCAACGGTCTTCACCCTAAAATGCTTCGCGCTGTTCAAGACCCCGCTGTCAGCGCCCGCGGCAGTATTAAAAACCAAATCTGGCTTGTATTTGAGAAATAAATAATCATGCACGCGGAAAGGATTTATCGTAGAGTGGAGAAACCGAATTCCCTTGAAAACTCCGGTTTTATATCTTAAAAAAAAAAAAAAAATCATCCGTAACGGGAAGAATACTTTGTTCGGCTGTTTTGGAGTGCCGATGCTATATCTGTAGCGCGCATATACACTACTGTTAAAAACAACTCCCTTGCATAACTCCTTTAAAAATCCTACCAACTTTCCTTTAGACAAGATAAGCGGTTCAATATATAAGTTTTTATGCGTAAAATCTTTAAATAAGTCTGGCATATCATGGTATGGCGTCAGAAGAACAACACGAAAACCGCGCCCGAGAAGATTTGACACAATGCCCGTACGAAGAATGTTTCGAATAATGCCACCGCGGGAAACGGTAATAAATATTGTTTTATTCTGACCCATGTATGTTTATTTATTCTCTATAACAGTTCTCACGACATAGGGAGTTCCGCCTTTATTTTCATAATAAATTCTAAGCATTATCTCAGCGAGAAATCCCATCATAAGAAGAACGAAGCCGGTAACACCAAAAAAAGCAACGACAATTGGAAGGGGAGTTCCCGTAAAATCACGCAATTCCATCACCTTAAGCGAGATTGACCATACAAAAGCCGCCGCTCCAAGCGCCCAAAACAGTAACGCAAGTGTGCCAAAAACGACGAGGGGGCGCGACGTACCCATGAGAAATTTCATTGTGAATAAGTCGGCAATGTTTTTTACTCCTTTGATAAAATTGTGATTGGAAAAACCCTGCAGACGTGCGTGGTGCCTCACCGGCATTTCGGCAATCTTTGCGCCATGATAATAGAGGATGGCGGCTAGAAAAACATGCATCTCTCCATAGAGCCGCGTACTACCAAGAAATTCTTTCTTAAACATCTTGAGCGCGCAGGCATAGTCGTGCAGGCGGAAACCCAAGACGGTTCTTGTGAGCCAATTCGCGGATGCAGAAAATATTTTCCTCCCCAGTGAGTCGTTCCTTTCTACACGCCATCCGACTACTGCGTAATAACCCTCGTTTATTTTTGCGAGCATAGCGGGTATATCGTTGGGGTCATTTTGTAAATCGGCGTCTATCGTCACCACAAGGCCATCGCGAGCCGCGCGAATTCCCGCATCCAACGCCGCGGTTTGTCCAATGTTATATCCGATGCGAATAATTTTTATAGGAGAAAGAGTTTTTAGCTTTTGATATGTGCTATCAGTTGATGCATTATCAACCCCGATTATTTCAAACTCCTCGCCCGTCTTTTTGAGCGCGGACACGATACGCCTATGGAGTTCTTCCACGTTTTTTTCTTCGTTATACGCGGGAAACACTATCGATAACATATGACAACGCTATAGCAAAGAAAACGGGGTTCCGCAACCTCGTTTTCTTTCACCATAAACAAATTTTTTTAAAATTGCCTTGCCTCAGCGAGCGCATTTGCAATTAAGTGCCATACTACCGCCTGCCATTCTTCGGCGTGGGGCGTAATGCGCTTCTCATGCACGACCGGCACTAAAACGACCGCATCTCCCATTTTTTTTGTCGCGCCACCATCGCGGCTCACGATACCCAAAGCCATCGCTCCCGCGTCCTTTGTGAGGTCAAGGGCGCGCTTGATGTTTTTTGAAGTTGTATCGCTCCCTCCTCCCACCGAAAGGACAAGAACGGCGTCTTTTGCGCCAAGTTTTGAACACTGAAGCCACTTGCTAAATATGATGTCAAAACTATCGTCATTCGTCCACGCGGTAAGCTCCGCGACATTGTCGGTCGGCGCATACGCTTCTATGCCGCAGATTTTCCTGAAATCATTCACGGCGTGCGACGCGTTCGCCGCAGACCCGCCGATGCCAATTATGAAAAGCCGCCCGCCGCGTTCGCGCAATATATGAAGATGTTCAGCGAGGCGCGCGATGGCTCCTTGGTCTATAAGACGAGCGATTTCTTTTACCTCCTTTAGGTACTCCCAAATATAATCCTTATAAAAATTCATCTCATTTGTCTGTTCCATGTTATATGCTTCGTGTTTCGTGATT
>CAYORD010000084.1:0-3326 GCA_964406265.1 uncultured Candidatus Saccharibacteria bacterium
TGCTAAAATACTTAAAATTCACCAGAGTAAAAATCCCGTCAAAGTTCAGCAACATCTCATAAAGATACTCCGGTGAGATGCCAAATAGCTTGTAGGTGATGTGCAATCGGTTAAATATTTCCTTATCCGGTGCAAGCGAGTTATGGGCACGGGCGAGAAAAATTCTGTTATGAGTGTAGACGGGTATTTCTGCGTTGGTTTTAAATGAAGGTGTCATCACCACGCTGTCCTCGGGAGTGTTTTTGTTCAACCATTCGTATGCCTCAATTAGCGAAGCCGGCATGACGCATTTTGGCGCCCTTTTGCTTACTGAGATAACCTGATTGTATAAAAAGCTTGCGGAAAAATAGAGTACTCCGACAAAAAACAAAACCGTGATTGCTTTTTTATGCCGACTCACCCACGGTGGAATCCTTGGTTTGAAGTAAAGAAACAAATCATACCCGAGAGACCCCCATACAATACTGTGGGCAATGACAAAAACTCTCGTAAACCAGTGGTCCGTCTGTATGTTAAAACCGGTTACCACCTGCACATTGAGCACCGCTATCCCTGCGAGCGCAAGTGCGGAAAGAAAGGCTCCCTTTATCGGGGCGTTTAATTTTTTCCCAAGCCATAGGGCGAGAGCAGCCATCACAACATAAGTAAAATACCTCGGCCATAAATAAAACCTAAAAGTATCCCCTATTTCATACCCGGCAACCCTATCCATAATTTCCTGGTATTGGGGCATCATCATAAGCTCAATCTGGTTTATCCAGAACGGAATTGAGACAATGAGACCAACGACTCCGGCGATAAAGATTATTCGCGCGGCACGCATTTCTCTCATCAGAAGCAGTGCGAGAAAAAATATGCCAAAAAATATCGTGGCAAACACCCAGTAGTAAAAATATAAGTAAAAAAGCAGGCCATAAAAAATACCCGCGACAATAGCGGGCCATGTTTTTTTTACCGCCACAGAAGAAAACAGATTTAAGAAACGCGCGCCGAATGACTTACCCCGGTGCAACGTAACGAGACTCCTATTGTTTGACGAGGAAAGAGAAGCCCATTCTCGCACCTTCGCACTCGCCGCCCAGTACGCAAAGTAGAATGAGAGAATAAAAAATGGGGCGGCTGGAATGAACGATTCGCGCCCGCGGAATTTTAGACCTATCGGAACTTTTTCAACAAGAAACGGAAAAAACCGCAGGATTAAAACTTTGAGCTCCATAATGGTAATCGGGGGTATATAGAGAACTATGCCCGCGTACACCATGAGCCAAAATGAAAAAAACAACGCGAAGAAACGATTTTTTGTTAGCGTAATAAAGAGGAGGAAGAACGAAAAAAAAGTAAGCAGAAGAAACACAATATCCGTAACAATCAAACCCGGGGGAACACTGCCAAACGGGATGAAAAACGGGGCAAGTATTAAGGGTGGGAGCAAAGACCAAAGAGCTGGTCCGTCCTTGTATTCGTACGTGTCAATCTCGCCGGCAATAACTCGGCCATCAATAGCATCTCTGTATCGCGGCGCGTAGGTATTCAAAATATCAACATCATAACAGGGCATCGGAGCATACACTTCACCTTTTGCTCTCAAAATATAATAACGAATGCCGTGCGGGAGCACAGTAAGGGCAACAATATAAATTACTATAGCCGACAGAATTACCGTAAAAATACTTCTCTGGTTCATGGGTCCGGTAATTATTGTTATTATGGCTTTTCTACGATTTCTTCAATGATATATTTCGGCCTGCCTTTTACTTCGTCAAAAATTTTTCCGACATATTCCCCAAGAATCGCAAGCGCCAAAAATTGCACGCTTCCGATAAAAAGAATTACCATAAGAAGAGTCAAAAACCCGCGCGGGGCGGGATAATAAACAGCGAGGAAAAAATAAAAAACAGCGGCGACGATAAGCAGCAGAAAGGAGAAAACGGAGACGTAGCTAATGAAAGAAAGTGGTTTCAGAGAAAATGAAAAAATTCCTTTTCGCGCGGCATGGAAATACCGTATAAGCCCCTGCGTCGTCACCCCTCCTTTTCTTTCATCACGCATGTAGAGAATACCCGTCTGTTTAAATCCCGCCCACGCGCGGAGTCCTCGAAGAAATCTGTCGCGTTCCGGCATTTTGTTGATGACGTCTATTACTCTTCGGTCCATCAAAGAGAAATCGCCGGCGTCAACGGGCATTTTTACGGAAGATAGTTTGTTGAATATGCGATAAAAGAATTTCGCGCCGATAGAAAGAACCGGCACTCCTTTTCTTTTATGTCTCACGCCGTACACCACGTCATATCCCTCGCGCCATTTCTCAACAAATACGCGTATCATCTCCGGCGGGTCTTGAATATCGCCATCAATCCAGACCACGGCATCTCCTGTCGCGTGCTCGCTCCCCGCCGTATAACAGATGTCTGAAAAACCGAAATTCCGCGCAAAAAAAATCGCCTTAACATGAGCATCCTCCGCAACAATGCTTCGCAAGAGGGCGCGGCTTCCATCTTTACTCGCGTCATCAACGAAAATAATCTCATGGTTGGCGACGCATCCAGTCAATACTTTCGTGAGCCGCGCATACATCTCCGGAATATTTTTTTCTTCGTTGTAGCACGGTATTACTACCGAGATTTTTTTCTGTAATCTCTCCTGCGGCAAAAACAAAAGCGGAGACCCTTTCTGTCCCGCATACAGACGCTTGTTCTCCCGAAACCACTCTGCCGTGCGCTTCAACCCCTCCTCAAACGAATACCGAGGCCGCCAGACGAAAAAGTCAAAGGTTTTTCTCATATCTGCCTCCCATTTTGTGGATTCCCACGGGCGCGGCGCAGTGGTTCCCCACGGTGCCTCTTTCCCGAATCCCAAAAGCCCATAAACAGTTTTTACGACATCACGAACGGTGCGTTCCTCTCCTCTTCCGACATTGAATATTTCCCCGCACGCGAGACGTGCTTTTCTCATGACCTCCATTGAGAGGTCTACGACATCGTCAACATAAATGTAATCCCGTACTGCCTCGGGATTCGCGAGGGATGGTTCTTCCCCATTCAAGAGCCGAAGCATGAGCGAGATTATGAGGCGATCCTTATCATCATATGGTCCAAACGGCGAGAATAGGCGAAGCGTCACAACCGGCTTTCCCTCGGTACGCCCCACAAAACTTGCGTAGCTCGTCGCGGCAAGTTTTGTGACACCGTATGCGTTCTGAGGGTTCGTCGAATCATTTTCAGTCATCTTCGCTTCTTTACAGCCGTATTCCGAAGAACTGCCGAAGTTTACGAAGCTTTTATAATCCACGCTCTGAAGCGCATCCAAGAGATTCATCACACCAGAAA
>CAYORD010000085.1:0-3315 GCA_964406265.1 uncultured Candidatus Saccharibacteria bacterium
TTTCCGCTTCGCTCCGCGCATCGGCAATCGCCTTATCGCGCGCTTCGCGCGCGAGTTCATCGCGCTTGTCAAAATCAAACGAGAGACCGGACACATTTGAGGCACCGAGCTCGCCGATGCCGGAGAGGAGCTTGCCCGCATCCGCAAGCACGCGCACTTTCACTTCTACGCTCTGGCTCACCGCGTATGCTGCAAGATACCGCTTGCCGTCGGGAGATGGAATCAAAACACCGCTGTCGCCTTTCGCTTGATACTCGTAGCGCGGGTAAATGTTGTAACCAGCGGTTTTGATATCACGCTCCGCCACGCCATTCTTCTTCAAGAACGCAATGATGTCGTTCGTGCGCTTCGCCACCTCGCTTTGCGCATCCGCGACCAGGAGCGACTCCTTTTCAACAGAAAAATTAAACGACGCAATATCCGGCACGGCGACCACTTCGCCTTTTCCGGAAACGGAAATGATGCTCTGCGCCTGCGGGTTCGTGCCGATATAGCGAAGCCCTCCAAACTCCGCAAACACTTTGCCGAGCAAAAGCACCGCGAGAATCGCAAGCACCGCAAACGCCGCTTTTTGTATCCGTTGGTTATCTAACATAATTTTTAATCCCTTATCACCCCAGTCCGTATTGCTTTATCCGAAGCAGAGATTCCGACACAAGATATGCGCCGTTAAAACCGACAATCACTCAAATGTGTGTGCCTAAAACATTTCATACAGATATTATACTCTACTACCTAAATAAAGCGCTAGACCTCCTGTGCATTACTTCTTGATGTGAACAGTTTCACCATCGGAAACAAGCACGATCGTCCCGAGAAGGTCGGTGCGCTGTACGGGAATACTGAATTGCGCGAGGGTATCAAGGGTCTCGCGGTGCGGGTGCCCGTAGGTGTTGTTTTTGCCGTCTGAAATGACGGCGAGCGACGGTGCGACAATGCCTGCAAACTCTGCGGAAGTGGAGGTGCGCGAACCGTGGTGTCCGACCTTCAAGACATCGCTCTTGAGCCGCGCGCCATCAAGTGAGACGAGGTAGTGCTCAATATTCTGCGGTGCATCGCCGGTGAACATAATAGATGTATTTCCGTACGAAAGTCTCGCCACGATAGAACCGTCATTCGTATTCATTTGATACACATCTCTGTCCGGAAAAAGGATTTGGAGCACCGCGCCTCCGCCGAGTTGAATCTTTTCGCCGCGCCGCGCGAGCAGTTTCTTTACACCTTTTTCTTCAATCAACTTCTCAAACGCTTCGTACTCGGCGGAGGCGCCGACCGTCCCCGGCTCCACGACCGCGCCGACTTTATACGCGCGAAGAACATCTAAAAATCCGCCGAAGTGGTCTTTGTCAGGATTGGTTACCACAAGCATATCAATCGTCCGGTCATAGAACGGCATCATTTTGCCCAATTTTCGTAGAACGCTTTTGTCTGGTCCTCCATCAATCAAAATCTGACTTCCTGTTTGGGATTCAATAAAAATCGCATCGCCCTGTCCCACATCCAAAAACGCCACCGTTAACTTACCGTTTCTATTTTCCGCAAAAACCGCATACCAGATAAAAATTGTCGCCGCAAAAAGTACGCCGAGAATCCACCAGTGCAATTGCGCTCGCATTTTTTGCATATGCGACTATAATATACCTATATGTTTACCGAACAAAAGTTTACGATACCGCCGCTTAAGGGAATCTCGAAGAAGACGGTAGAGGAGCACTTGAAGCTCTATGCAGGCTATGTGAAGCATGCGAACTTAATTTTGGAGAAGATAAAGGAGTTGAAACAGGACGCAGAGAAAAATGCGTACGCGCTCGCAGAAGTGAACCGCCGATTCGGGTTTGAGTTTAACGGAATGCGAAATCACGAGGTATATTTTCGGGGTCTGGAAGGTGGTTCGACTCCGCTCACAATAGACGGCGCGCTCGCAAAAACAATCGCCGAGAGATGGGGCTCTTTTGACGCGTGGCTTGGCGAATTTAAAGCAATCGCGCTCACCCGCGGCATCGGTTGGGCAATGCTCTATTACGACCCTGTCTCAAAACAACTTTTAAACGCGTGGGTGGATGAACAACACTTTGGGCAACTCCAGAATTGTCCGCTTATCCTTGGTCTTGATATGTGGGAACACTCCTTCGTGGCTGACTACCAACCGAGCGGCAAGAAACAATATATTGAGGATTTTTTTGTAAATCTTAATTGGAAAGTGGTTGAACAGAATTTCGCATCCGCAACCGCCAGATAAGAAAGCCGTACGCGCCGTACCAAAACACGACTAACCAAAGTGGGAACGAGGCGAGCGCGACTGCCGCGAACGGCAGTCGCGCGAACCATTCCACTACTGCGAGTTCATAGGCGAGGAAGCCGTATGCGATATACGCAAACGGAAGCGCAAGTATGGTCGCAACGAAACCGGCCATTCCCGCCAAAAATCCGAAGAGCATCGTGAGCGGAATCGCCGCGAGTATAAGAAAATTAACCGGAAGCGATACGATGGAAAGGATTCCGGTTTTATACAAAAGAAACGGTAGCACAAATGCTTGCGTTGCGAGGGTTGCAACAACCACTTCACGAAGTCTGAGTTTCCACGTAATCCACTGCACGCGCGGTTCAATAAGAGGAGAAAAATAAATCAGCCCGACCGTTGCGAGAAAAGAAAGTTGAAATGAAGTGTCAAAGACCAAAATCTTCGGGTTGTGAATAAGCATCACAACACCCGCCACAAGAAGCGCCCGCGTCACCGCATACATTCTCCCAGTGCCGCGCGCAAGAATAACGAGAAGCGCCATAATCGTGGCACGAATAACGGTCGCGGAAGCGCCGACCATAAGCGCGAAAAAAATCATCGCCGTGGCGGCGACAACGAGCCGCGCATTTTTACGCAAACCAGAGAAAAGCCATTCAATAAAGTAGGCGATAATCGTAATGTTGTAGCCCGAGAGTACGACAATATGAATCACCCCCACCGTTCTAAAATCGTCAAGAAGTTTCTTTCCGAGCGACTGCTTCGCGCCGACAACAAGTCCACCTAGAAGCGCCGCGTGCGGCTGGGGTATAATACGATTTACATTTTCAATAAATGCGCGCTTGAATGCGAACAATTTCTCTATCAATCGATTTCCTTCTCCGTGAGCGAGCAAGGTAATTTGGGGTCGGAATATCTCATAGTAAATACCGTCTTTCGCCAAGTGCGATACATAGTCCACTTCGCGCAGCGTGGTCTCATCCTGAAAATTCTTCGGCCGTTCCAATTTTCCTCGTATGCGCAGCCGATCGCCGTATGCGTAGGTTGGTTCCATGCCGACCGTTACGAGTATTTTT
>CAYORD010000086.1:0-3303 GCA_964406265.1 uncultured Candidatus Saccharibacteria bacterium
TGCGTTCCTCCAACGCTTTTTTAATTTTAGTCCATTCGTCAAAATCTTTGTGCATGAGGTATATTTTAACACATTACGAAATTGTTTTATATTCTTTTTTGATATAAGATAGGGTTTTATGAAATCCTATAATCATTCCGCGATTGAGAAGAAGTGGCCCTCCTCCGTTCGTCGTAACGAACTACGGACGGGCAAGCAAAAGAAATATGACCACATTCGCATTGAGCGCAAATGGCAACGGGCGTGGCGAACAACATTTAAAACGCCCGATGTAAAGAAGGGTGCGGAGAATTTTTATTTGTTGACGGAGTTTCCGTACCCGTCGGGGAATCTTCATGTGGGGCATTGGTACGCGTTTGCCGTGCCGGATATTTTGGCGCGCTTCGTGCGGATGAACGGCAAAAATGTTTTGTACCCAATCGGGTTTGATGCGTTTGGTTTGCCAGCAGAGAATGCGGCGCTTCAGCGGGGACTTAACCCGCGAAAGTGGACGGAGGGAAATATCGCTTATATGCGCAAACAGCTCGCTTCTATGGGCGCGTCGTTTGATTGGTCGCGCGAAATCGTAACTGCCGACCCCGCGTACTACAAATGGACGCAATGGCTCTTTTTGAAACTCTACGAGCGCGGGCTTGTGTATCGGAAGAAGACGGAAGTGAATTGGTGTCCGAAAGACAAAACGGTGCTTGCAAATGAGCAGGTGAAAGACGGAAAGTGCGAGCGGTGCGGCACGGAAGTGGAACAGCGCAAGATGGAGCAGTGGAACATCAAAATTACTGACTACGCGGAACGGCTTTTAGAAGACCTTGACGCGCTTAACTGTCCTGAGGAGATAAAGACAGCGCAGAGGAATTGGATTGGAAAGAGTGAAGGGGCGCTTATTTCTTTCAAACTTAAAACTTCCAAACTTCCAAAATTCCAAACTTCTCTTGAGGTTTTCACCACCCGCCCAGACACCTTGTTTGGCGTGTCGTTTATCGCGCTTGCTCCGTCTCATCCATTAGCAAAAGAGGCGAAGAATTTGCGCGCGATTAATCCGGCAAACAATGAGGAGGTGCAGGTGTTCGTGGTGGATTATGTGGTGGACGATTACGGCACGGGCGCGGTGATGGCGGTGCCGGCGCACGACGAGCGCGATTTTGAATTTGCGAAAAAGCAAGGGTTGCCGATAAAGGAGGTTGTTTTGCCCTTCATTATAGATAAGTGGAATCCGCCGAAAGAAGGGAAGAAAGTCGTGGAACGGAATAATATACACGCGATTGTCCGTGACCCGAAAACAAATAAATATCTTGCGCTGAAGTGGCATCGTTTTGACTGGACAACCTTTCCGATGGGCGGAATGGAAAGTGGAGAAGATGTTGTCACGGCGGCAAAAAGAGAGGTGCGCGAGGAAACCGGTTTTGTAAATCTGAAACTCGTTCGCATTCTTGACGGGCGAGCAAAAGCGACCTACTTCGCCACGCATAAAGACGAAAACAGGGTTTCGTACACGACTGCAGTGCTATTTGATTTGATTGACAACGCGCGTGAAGAGATAAGCGAGAAAGAACAAAAAGAACACGACATTATCTGGATTGACCGCGCGCAATTCAACTACGCTGAAATGACGCATGCGGAAGTTGAGCTGTGGGACAAGAAGCTCAAAACAACACACGGCGCATACACAGAAGAGGGAGTTCTCGTACATTCGGGAAAATTCAACGGACTTTCAAGCGAAGAAGCGAAAAAGAAAATCACCGACGCGGTGGGCGGAAAAATGATTACGCACTACAAACTTCACGATTGGGTAGTGTCGCGCCAGCGCTATTGGGGCGTGCCGATTCCGCTTATACAATGCGCGCGATGCGGATGGAGCACCGTGCCGGAGAAGAGTTTGCCGGTGAAGTTGCCCGACATCAAGGATTATGTGCCGAAGGGAGACGGGCGCTCGCCTTTGGCGAAGGCGCGGAAGTGGGTGGAGGTGAAGTGCCCTAAGTGCGGTGGCGAAGCGGAACGGGAGACCGATACGCTGGACACATTTGTTGATTCCTCGTGGTATTTCTTACGCTACACCGACCCGAAAAATAAAAAAGAATTTGCGTCGCGAAAAAAGATGGATGCGTGGCTTCCCGTTGATTTTTATTCCGGAGGCGCCGAACATACGACGATGCATCTTTTGTATTCGCGATTTTGGCATAAAGCACTCTTTGACTTAGGGCTTGTTGCCGACAAAGAGCCGTATGCGCGCCGGATGAACCGCGGACTTATCTTGGGGCCGGACGGTCAGAAAATGAGCAAGTCGCGCGGGAATGTGATTGACCCAGACGAAGAAGTAAAACAAGTGGGCGCGGACACGGTGCGAATGTATCTTGCCTTCATCGGGCCGTATAACGAAACCGGCTCGTACCCGTGGGACAAGGGCGGCATCGCTGGCATTCGCCGGTTTTTGGAACGAGTGTGGCGGTTGCAGGGGAAACTTCCCGAGCACTTCGCGAAACCACTTTTTGAAAAGTCCTCGGGTCGCGGCATCGCTTCGCGACTGCCGCTCAACCAGACATTTTCAAAAAGTGTTTCGCTTCGTGCTCTTGTGCACCAAACCATTAAAAAAGTCGGCGAGGATATCGCGGCGCTTAAGTTTAATACCGCCATCAGCGCCTTGATGGTTTTATCCAAAGCGTTTGAAAACGACGAGACGGTGGCGCGAGAGGACTTTGAGATTTTTCTGAAAATGCTCGCCCCGTTTGCCCCGCATCTTGCCGAGGAATTGTGGCATGAAAATAAATATAAAGGGTCTGTGCACAAAGCCACGTGGCCGGCCTATGACGAAGCGAAAACGCGCGAAGAAACCGTTACGATGGTCGTACAAATAAACGGCAAGGTGCGTGGTTCGTTCACTGCGGCGCGGGGAGTTTCCGAAGCGGATGCGTTTGCGCGCGCCGCAGGATTGCCGGAAGTTGCGCCGTGGCTCTCTCAAAAACAAATACAAAAGCGGTTTTTTGTGAAAGACAAGCTGGTAAGTTTTGTCGTCGCTTGACACGAATACAGGGTGGGTATATAACTAAGCGAATCATCAAGGGTTTGACTTATTTTCAACTTAATAGTATCAATATATCTATGGCAACGAGCAACAACGCACCCGTTATTTCGTTTAACCCCAAGCAAACCGCGACGCGGCTCCTTAAAGTGCTTCCCGACCGCGCGCGCGATGTGCTCACGAACCGTTTCGGCCTTGGCAAAGAGATCAAGCGCCAGACGCTTGATTCCATCGGCCAGCGCTACCACATTACGCGCGAGCGCGTGCGTCAGATTGAGAATTACGCGATG
>CAYORD010000087.1:0-3238 GCA_964406265.1 uncultured Candidatus Saccharibacteria bacterium
AATGTAACCAGTCAGATTTTCTCCAACATCTACCTCAATGAACTAGATCAATTCTTAAAGCATACACTCAAGGCGCAATACTACATTCGCTACTGCGATGATTTTGTGATTTTAGAAAACAACCCTTCAGTTCTGGAAATGTACACAAAGCATATTCGGAATTTCTTGTGCGAGACACTTTCGCTTGAACTCCACCCGAACAAAGTTACGATACGAAAACTCCAGCAGGGAACCGACTTCCTAGGTTATGTTTCCTTGCCGCATTACCGAGTATTGCGGACCAGTACGAAGCGGAGGATGTTACGACGGGTGAATGAGAAAAATTTGTCGTCGTATCTTGGAATACTGGAGCATTGTCGTTCTTATAGTTTAACGAAAAAGATTCTGGCGGGTTATACTAAGACCACACAAATCCATGCAGTTCATACAACCAATCATTGATTTCCTGAATCCGACTTTTTTGATTACCTCCATCGGCATTGTGGGGGTTTTTGCGATTGTGTTCGCGGAGTCCGGACTCTTTTTTGGGTTTTTCCTGCCCGGCGACTCGCTTCTTTTTACCGCGGGGCTTCTCGCCTCGCTCGGACATTTCAATGTCGTGTTGCTTTGGCTCGGCTGTATCTTCGCGGCAATTTTAGGCGACAGCGTAGGATACGCCTTTGGCGCGAAGGTTGGTCCCAAGATATTTACGCGCGAGGACTCGCTTTTTTTTCATAAAAGACACATTGAACGCACGCAAGCGTTTTACGCGCGCTACGGAAAAAAAACGGTGGTGCTCGCGCGCTTTGTACCGATTGTCCGCACTTTCGCGCCAATTCTCGCGGGGGTGGGGAATATGCAGTATAGAACCTTTCTTTCGTACAACATTATCGGCGGCATTATATGGACGATGCTTTTGATTTTTCTCGGTTTTTTCCTCGGCGTGGCAATTCCGGACCCTGACCGCTATCTCATGCCGCTTATCTTTCACATTATTTTTATTTCCTTCCTGCCGATTATCCGTGAATGGTGGAAAAACCGATCTTCTGCAGTTAATCAATCACAATGAATTTATTATAAGGTTGTTAAAATAAACAACCTCGTCTTTTATTGGCGCCCAATCGAGAGTGTTACCGCCGAAAAAGGTTGTAAAGTTAAAAGAATCAATTCCAAATGTAGCTCCGACAGTCCTAAACGCCCCTTTATGCGAAAGAGCAAGTTTCCCGTCAAGCCAGGATATTATTTGGCCATTTCTTTCGTTGGGCGTGTTTATTCAAGCATCTATCCTTATTTGCCCCCATAATCCTACAAGGGTTGTCCCAGTCCTGATTTATTTTATCCTCAGTATATATACCCAAAGGTCGAGTATCAAAGGAAATACTTTTATTCATATTATTTTGTTTCGTTATATGATAACATGGCGAGTATATGATGTTAGTCAAAGTCAAAGTTTTAAAAAGTAAAATTGAAGGATTAGGTTTATTTGCCGACCAATTTATTCCGAAAGGTACAAAGACCTGGGAATTTACACATGGGTTTGACCAAGAATTTACATCTGATCAGATTAAGGAATTTCCAATACTTGTTCAAGATTTTATAAATAAATATTCTTACATAAGTCCAAAGACTGGAAATTATATTCTTGCGATTGACGATGAGCGTTTTACAAATCATTCGGATAATCCAAATACTACTTCTATAGAAGTTCCAAGTGGAGAAGACTATGATGTTGCTTTACGCGATATACAAAAAAACGAAGAGATTACAACCGACTACAATCTTTCTGCTGGTGAAATCGATTTTGATGTAAAATAGAATGTGTTGATTTTTTCATGAAATCTTTATATAGTTAGACAGTTAATTAAATAATATGGACAAAGAAAGCACAAACTTTAACAAACTTTTACGGTCATTTAAGGATAAATGGGTTGCCGTATCTGATGATTACGGCAAGGTCTTTGCGAGTGGAAGCACTCTAGAGAGTATTATGGGTAAAGTTAAGAATACCATCGGGGTAAAAATGTTTCGGGTGATTCCATTTGACGCAATCTATTCTCCAAAATCTGAATAATGAAATACAGGTATCTGACGCAAATAAATCGCGACCCCAATAAGTCTCATTTCAGAAGGCCTGTTTTTGAAAGAGATCATAATACATTTGAAATAAGTCCTGTTAAATAGGTTTTATTTCCTTCCTGCCGCTTGTTCGCGAATGGTGGAAAAACCTAGATAAACGAAATGCTATACTAAAAGGATGAATACGCTGTCTCGGTTATTTGTTCCGCCGCGATTCCTCGGAATGCCCGCCGCGGGTGTTGAGATTTCGGATTTTTTTGTGCGCGCGCTTTCGTTCATCGGGTCTCCGGGAGCCCTGCGCGTCGCTTGGTGGGAAGAGGAGGCCATTCCGCATGGACCGCTGGTCGGCGGCATGGTAAGCCACAAGAGCACCGTGGTTGAAGCGCTGAAAAAGATTCGCACAAGGCGAAAGTTTGATTTTGCCCATATTTCCATTCCGGAACAGCAATCATATTTGTGCGAGATGTCGGTGCCCGCTGGCTCTCCTGAAGAAGCGCGATTAGCGATTGAACTGCACCTTGAAGAGCAGGTTCCCATTCGCGCGGCAGAGGCGGTGTTTGACGGTGTTCTCGATGCGAGTATACATACGGCAACGATTGGAGTTAGCCGTTCGTACCGCGTTGCGGTGGCGCAAAAGAAAGTAATAGACGCATACGCAGGGGTGTGTGCCGATGCGGGCATCGCGCCGCTTTCGTTTGATACCGAGCCAGTCGCTATCGCGCGCGCCGTGGTCGGCGCGCGCGCGGGGAAGACACTTCTCATTGTGCATTTATCGGAAGACGACACGGGGTTGTCTGTGGTTAGCGAGGGCTCTGTACGCTTTGCTTCTACGGTACCGCTCGTACTTGGCGAGGAAGTTGCCGAGGAAATAGCGCGCGCGTTTGCAGGCGAAGCGGCGCGGGTGCGCGAGTTTTGGGAAACGCACGGAGACGCGCATAAGAAAATACAAGAGGTCGTTGCATGCGGCCGCGGCGCGGCGTTTCCGCGCAACCTTTCAGAACTCGCATCGGCGCTCCATCTTCCGGTCGTACCGGCGTCCGTGTGGCAAAATGCATTTGTCGTGGAGCAGACGGTGCCTCCCGTGCCGCGCGATGAGTCGCTTCGGTTTTCGGTACCCATCGGTTTGGCGCTCCGTCCTTTTATCTATGTTTAATTTACTTACCGAACAAGCGAAGAAAAATGC
>CAYORD010000088.1:0-3232 GCA_964406265.1 uncultured Candidatus Saccharibacteria bacterium
ATTGATAAAATTGTATAGGCGATCTATGTCTTCCCCGATAAGTCGTTTAGCAAAAAGCCAAGCAATAATGAGCGTGAGCGCTGAGTCTTTCCCCCCGGAGAGCGCTATGCCTATTTTTTTAAATACGTGTATTTTTGTGTAATAATCTAACCCCGCTAACATTGCTTCAATGATGTCATTCCAAAATTCCCTGCGAGTATCTACGACCGTGGCAATCGGCAAGAAAAAACTTTTAGTAGTCGGCGTGGGATACACGTAGGTTGGATGATTTACCGCTCCTCCTTCGGAAAGACAAACGCGCTCCGTTGGTTTTTCTTTTTTTAAATATTCTTCACAATCGGTGCGCCAAGTTGTATTTTCGCTTCTCATTCGTGCCGTTCGGTCAAGATCAATGACATGTGTCGTGATACCCTCTCTCCATCGTGGCAATTCGGTAATCATTTGGCCATTTTGATTTATAAAACCTCCGCCGTCAAAAACAAGCGCATCGTTTCCGCCCACTTGATTCACATAGACGAGCGTGCTTTGATTGTCGGCGGCGCGCGTCGCAATCATTTCCCTCCGTGTTCCAAGCACTCCTATCCGAAACGGCGAGGCGGATATATTTACTATGAGCTCCGCACCGCTGTATGCACGCCGCCGCATCGGGCCGTCAGGCGACCAAATATCTTCGCATGTCTCCACGGCAAAAACTCCGAACGGCGCCTCAAATATTAAATCGCCAAATGGAACTCCGTGTATGGAAGAGACAAATCCGGGGATGCCGCGCGAAAGAGTTCGATTTTCATAAAAAACACCGTATGTCGGCAACTTTTCTTTCGGCACTACTCCGTATATTTTTCCGTTGCACACGACCGCGCCGGCGTTATATACCTGCCCATTCCATGAAATAATAATGCCAATAATAAAAACTGTTGGAAACGGAAACGTGCTCGTCTCCTTTGCAAAACTTGGAAGGGAGCTCCATTGCCCTGCAACAAAACTCTGCCAGTGCACAAGGTCTTCCGCCGGATAGCCCCCAATAATCTGTTCCGAAAAAATACCGAGTGTGGTGTGCGCGTTGGAAAATTCTTTGGCACGCGCAATGACTTTTCCCGTGTTAGAGGTAAGTGCCCCAACCGTCGGATTTATATTTGCGATTCCAATTTTAATAAGTCTCATGGTGATATGTAATTATATTGCAATACCCTTCTTACATGTCCGATTTTTCTCAGACGCAAAAGAAGAGGGCGGAAGAAAGAAGACACTGTTTTTCTTCTTCCGCCACAATATTTTTGAATTTTGTCTCTTGCCGCCCACAATCAATACCTGCACCTTTCATAAAAATTGTCGGTATGTTTGTAGATGCGTTTGGCTTCTGCTATTTCCATCACAGGCCCCGTTGCTTTCGCTAGGTTATCCGAGATTTTGACGGCCGGATTACCGGCGGCCTCAACAACTTTCATCACAATGGAAAGTGGTTTAAATAAGCCAAGGTCGTTTGTAACATTCGTGCCAATGCCGAATCCTGTTTGAATTTTTCCTCGAAACTCCTTGTGTAAATTCCACGCCTTTAGGAAATCAAGCCCGTCGGTAAAAAAACACCACTTCCCTTGAGGGTCAACGCCCCACTTTTTGTAAAAGGGAATTACGAGGTCGCTTGCATAAGAAACCGGGTCGCCGGAATCCTGCCGAAACCCCTTCCAATGCACCGCATGCTTTTCTGAAAGCCCCGCTATAAACTGACGGCTTCCGAACGTGTCGGTAAGCATGATGAGCAACTGGCTTCCGAAGCACTGCTCCCATTTATCAAGAATGTCATATTGGCCCATGCGCACCGCTTCATCGCTTATGTGCCGATTGAGCGCGTATATGGCGCTCTGCAGTTCGTGCGCATTTGTGCCTTTAGACTCAACGCCAAGGTCTCTTGCGAGACGCACATTTGATACACCCACAAGCGAAGATGGTGCCTCGTTTGCAAAGCGTTCGGTCACATGATGCTCCCAGGGACCGGTCGCACGCCTGCGAAGTCCGAACTGCATCCAGGAAAGTGGGTGCGCCTTAACAAATTTTATTTTTTCCGACAGCCGCGCATTTCCCTCACTGAAAGCTCTGCGCTGAAATGAAAGCGATGTGCCAATGTTTTTTCTGGTGTAGAGTTCACTTATAATTGAGAGTGTCGGCATTTCGCAAAGCGTTGCGCTCGTCCATAGACCTTCTGCGGTGATGTCAATCTGATCGTCATCGTAGCGGGCACTCACTTCTGGAAGGCGAACAGTGCGCAAAAATGCCAAAAACGGTTCTGGGAAAATACCCCATGAGCGAATATGCGCGATGTCAACATCGCTTGGAGGAAGTATGCGCGCGTGATCGTATTCTTTTTGAAACTCTTCAATGTCAATAAACTGTCGAAGTGCTACGTCTGTTGTTCGGTTCACAAATTGAAACTTAACACGTAGATTCGGATAAAATCGCCAGATAAAGTACATCATCAAGAATTTATACACGTCCTGCTCAAGAAAAGAATTAATAATTGGTTTACCGGGATCCCACAGTACTCCACGCTTCATATGTGCGCCTCCTTTGCAAAGACCCATTGTTTTATCCTGCGTATGGTATTACGCAGGATACCTGACTGCGCTAAAAATAACACGAATTTATAATATAGTCAACCATCGTGAATAGCGTAGTCAAATATCCCGCTTAATGTATGAACTCTTTCTTAGAGCGCCCGAAGTGCCTCAGGCGCTCTATAAAAGGCGGCAGCAAGTTTTTATAACTGCCGCAAGAAATGAAAAAGAATGAAGTTGGGCGAATTATTTCATATGAACCCACCAAACCTCTCCGTCTTTCGTGTACACCACCTTATCTCCAACACATGAGAGCATCATATCGGAAGTGATGCCTTTGTCAGAAACAGTATTTACCACTCCCGTCCGCGGCACGGAAATAACGAGTTCCCCGTCATCAATAATTGTTGCACATACTCCTTTGGGCAGTATCGCGATATTCATCTCTGGAGTGTCCACATCCGTTTTTAAAACGGAATATGTTGTGTAGCGGTCATCAAAATAAAATTCAAATTTTTGATACTTTCCTTTTTTCTCCGCCTCAATGATAGAAACAATCCTCTCTCCCGCCCTCGCGGATACGGGGCGACATCCGTCAAGTTCACGAACGCGAACATGAGCGCACTCTTTCTCGCCAAAAGGCAGGATAAGATAGGCAGCTCCCATCGCGTCTTGAATTCCCA
>CAYORD010000089.1:0-3211 GCA_964406265.1 uncultured Candidatus Saccharibacteria bacterium
GCAAGGCGTTTTGAAAAACTGGGGTGGGGGCGCGGCCATTTCATTCTGATGAAATGGGGGGGAAAGTTTTTCAAAACGCGCTTGCTGGAGTTTGCGATTTTTATGGGCTTATTCACATTCCTCCCGCAATATGTTTGGTGGCACTACAGCGAGGCGCTTGTTGACGGTGCGCGCGCCGTTTCTAATTTCTTTTGGTTTTTGTGGAATTTCTTTTCCATAGAACTTCTCGCGCGCTCATTTTTTGTGCCGTGGAAGCGGCTCGGCGAGGCGCAGGGGTCGTTCATTGGCCGCGCGATTGTGGGTGTTGCAATGCGCGCCATCGGCATTGTGGCGCGGCTCGCGCTATTCGCGCTCGCCGCGTTTGCATTTGTCGCGGCGTTTTTTGGCGCGCTTGTTGTATTTCTTTTTTGGCTCGCGTTGCCGTTCGCGATTATGTTTTTAATCGTTATCGGCGTGCGAGCGCTGTTTTTATGATTTTTCAAGAATTACAACAAGCCGCGAAGCCGTATCAACTGGGAATTGCCGTTGAGCGTTTCCTCCCGCTTCCGAAGCGGCTGCGGCTTGCGCATGTCCTCGGTTTTTTGACCATTGTCTTTTTGTGCGGCGCGCTTCTTTTTTCAATTTTTTCCGCAAGTCCGTCATTCGCTGCGCGCCTTTCCGTTTCCGGAGGTTTACTTACGCTCATCGCGTACGCGCCGGGTTTATTTTATATTTCGCTCGCGCTCTACCTCGCCCTCTTCGCCGTTAATGCGTGCTACTACTCGTTCGCCTGTCGCGGACTCACGCTCCTTCTCCGCGAGCCGTTTTGGAAAGACGCTCCGTCGATTTCTTTTGACGCGGCTGTTTTGGCATCGGAGATTGCCGGCGCAGATGCGTTCAAACATTTTTCCGAAAGTTTTCTAGGCAAGCAGATTTTCTTACGGCTTGGCATTTCTCACGCAGCCGTGCGTTCGTTTTTAGAGAAACCCCGGCAGGCCATTTCATCGGATGCGCTCGCGGTTTCAGCGCGCAACAGCGCACCGGTATCTCTTTCCGACATAGTCACGGCAATTTTCTCCGCTGATACGGATGCCGCTCTTTTTCTCGCGGAGCAAAACGCATCCGTCGGCGCGGCTGCCGGAGCCGCGGCGTGGGTAGAGCGCGGCCTCGCCAATATGCGCCGCAGTGCGCGCGCGTTTGGCCGCGAGCGGCTCGGGCGCGTGCAGGGCATCGGCAAGGATTGGGCGTACGGCAGCGCGTGGCGGCTCTCGCGTTACGGCAAAGATATCGGGCAAATCCCCGCGTTTGCGCGCGTCTCTTCCGCCGAAGCGCTTCTCGCGGCGGGCGCCGGAGAACAGGCGGAAGCCGTACTCTCCCGCGCGCGCGAGGCGAATGTACTTTTAGTTGGCGACGCCGGCTCTCCACGCGAAGCCGCCATCGCGTTTGTGTTCGCGCGGATTCGGGAGGGCTCCGTGCTTCCGCAACTGGAACACAAACGGCTTATACTTTTTGATACCGATTCTTTTATTGCGGAAACCAAAACAAAAGTCGCGTTTGAAAGCGAACTTCCTCGCTTGTTTAAGGAAATTGAGTCGGCGGGGAATTTGATTGTGGTACTTCCTGATTTTCCGGGATTTTTAGAAAGCGCCGCGTCTCTCGGAAACGATGCGGGGCGTATTTTGGATGAATTTCTCGCATCTCCGAAAATTCAACTCATTGCGCTTGCGGAAACCGGTGCCTTCCACCGCACGATTGAGCCGAATGCGGAACTGATGAAACGCTTTGAGCGGATTTTGGTGCCGGCGCCCGACTCGCGCGCCATTTTGCCGTACCTTGAAGATGAGGCGGCGCGGATTGAGATGGGAAGTAAATTGTTTTTCACTTTTCCTGCGGTTGAGGCGGCAGTCGCGGCGAGCGCGCGGTACTTTATGGGCGAGTCGCTTTTGGATAAAACAACGGATGTGTTGTACGAAGCCGCAAGTGCCGTGAAGAAAGCGAAACGAATCGCCGTACTCCCTTCGGATATTTTGTCGGTCGTGGAAAAGCGGACGGGTGTGCCAGTCGGAGCGCTGAAAGAATCCGAACGCGCGACACTACTTCAACTTGAAAGCGCGCTCCGCGCGCGCGTGGTGGGGCAAGACGATGCGCTTGCGGCGGTTGCGGGTGCTTTGCGCCGTGCGCGGAGCGGCATCGCAAACCCGAACCGTCCGTTCGGCTCATTTCTATTTTTGGGCCCGACCGGTGTTGGCAAAACAGAAACCGCGAAAGCACTCGCGTCCTCTTTTTTTGGGAGCGAAGATGCGACGCATCGACTTGATTTGTCGGAGTACAGAACGGCCGACGCGATGGAACGGCTTATCGGCTCGTTTGCGGCGGGGAAGCCGGGCGCGCTCGCCTCGCTCTTGCGCGAAAAGCCCTACGGCGTTTTGCTTCTAGATGAGTTTGAGAAAACAACGGTGGAAGTGCGGCACTTGTTTTTGCAAGTGCTTGACGAAGGATTCTTTACGGATGCAAGGGGTATGCGCGTGAATTGTAGAAATCTTTTGATTATCGCAACCTCAAATGCTGGGAGCGACCTTATCTGGAATGCGGTGCGGCATGGGAATGATTTACAGGATGAAAAAAAGCGGATTATAAACGCGCTTGTGGAGCGCGGAGCGTTCACTCCGGAATTGTTAAATCGTTTTGACGGGGTTGTGCTGTTTCAGCCGCTCGTAGGGAAGCACTTGCGCATGGTTGCGGAGATGATGCTTCAGAAGCTCGCGAAGCGCTTGAGCGAGCGGGGTATTTTGTTCACACCGACACAGCGGCTCGTGGATTTCGTGGCGGAGGCGGGGAGCGACCCGCAATACGGCGCGCGCGCCATGCAGCGCGCGATAAACGACCGCGTGGAGCGCGCGATTGCGGACAAAATCTTGCGCGGAGAAATCCGCCCCGGCGCGCGCGTAGAATTGTCGCCCGAGGAATTGCAGTAGTATTGAAAACTTCTGCCGGAGGAGAGAGTCGAACTCTCATGATGTTGCCATCGCGGGATTTTGAGTCCCGTGCGTCTGCCATTCCGCCACTCCGGCGTACCGCAATTATACACAATTTTGCATCCCTGTCTTTTACCTCGTGCTATACTATTCGCTATGAATCCGGCAGAGAGTTTTCAAAACAACGCAATATTTTGGATTGAGACGGACAAAATAAAGCCGAACCCGTTTCAGCCCCGCCGCGAGTTTGACCAAGA
>CAYORD010000090.1:0-3130 GCA_964406265.1 uncultured Candidatus Saccharibacteria bacterium
TCGGGTTTGCGACGCGGCGCGCGAGACCGCGCGCCGCAAGCTCGCGAAGCGTAAATGTGGAATTAACTCCGCGAATCCAATCAATCTCGCGACGCGTCGCCTGCCCTCTGTACAGTATCACTGCAAGCGCTTCCGTGCCCGCCTTTCCGATATCGCGCGAGAGTTCTTCTTGCGTTAATTTTTCTATTACCGCGCTCGCAGAAGACGCAGTGCGAAGTTCTACTTCACCCCCTATCCTCACAAGCGACACTCCGCGCCCCGCAAGTTTGTCTTCAAGTGTCTTTAACCCTTCTTCTACCGCTTTTTTATCAACACCAAGGAGCTCCGCGAGCCGCTTCACGCCGACCGGCTCGGCTTTGAAAAAAAGTATCGCCTCTAATTTCGCTTGAATATTCATTGGTATTTCGGAACTCCGACTTGTTCCGTCTCCATCAGTATATCGTCAAAATGTTTTTCTTGCGTTACGCGAATCGCCCCGCGCCGGATAAGCTCCAACATCGCGAGAAAGCTCACGATAATTTCTCTTTTAGCCCTAGCGCCGAGCGCTCCGGCAAAATCGCGGAAACGGAGATGCAGACACGCCTGAATACGGCCTGTGAGGCGCGCAATCGTTTCATCCAATGAGAGCACTTTTTCCACCACCACTTTTGGCAGAACGGCCGCGCGCGGCAAATTCATAAGAAGCGCGCGAAGCGCCTCCGAAAGCGATACGCGCGTGGTTGACGGAGAAGGAGTAAAAAGCGGCGGACGCACGCGCGCTTCTAAAGAAAAAGAAATATTCTTGCCGAATCGCGCGCGAAGCTTCCCCACATACCCGCGCACGGCTTTGTACAGCGCGAGGCGCGCTTCCAGTTCCGCAATGTCGGTCTTTTCTTCTGTCGTGAGCTCAAGCGTTGGCAAGAGCGACTTTGATTTTATCAAAAGGAGCGTTGAGGCGACCAAAATAAAAGAGGCGCCTTCGGCGACCGGAAACTCCTCAAACTGTTTTGCATACGCAATAAAATCGTCGGCAACGGACGCAAGCGACACCTCGCTCACATGCAATTTCCGCTCCTCAATCAAATCCAAAAGCACATCCAAAGGCCCCTCAAATTTCTCATGTTTTACCGTAAAGGCGGACATTTTATTTTGAAAGCAAGGTGTCAATGCGGTTTAAGTCGCGCGGGAAAAGAGTTGCTTCTTTGACATTTGAAAGTCCGAGGAGTTTTTGAGTGAGCCGTTCCAACCCCATACCGAAGCCGCCGTGCGGCGGCATACCATACTTGAATGCTTGCAGATAGAACGAGAACTTTTCCGGGTCCAACCCTTTTTCTTTGAGCGATGCGACAAGCGCGTCGTAGTCGTGTATGCGCTGTGCGCCGGTCGTAATCTCAACACCGCGAAATAGGAGGTCAAACCCTTTGGTGTATGTCGGGTCCGCTTCGTCGCGGTAGGTATAGAACGGGCGTTTTGCCGTCGGAAAATGCGTAATAAATATAAAATCGGAGCTGTATTCTTTTTTCGCGTGTTCGCAAAGCCACCGCTCGTCTTCGGGGTCCAAGTCCATAGCACTGGTTTTGTCTGCACCTGTTTCTTTTTTTATCAGCGCAAGCGCATCCGTCAATTTCATTGACGGAATCTTTCTCGGCACTGACGGAATGTCCGCCTTGAGAAGCGCGAACTCCGCAGGGCATTTTTCTTTTAATTCTTTTTCCAGATGTGAAAGGAATTTATTTTCAATTTCCATTACATCCGTATGGTCGGTAATAAATCCGAACTCAATATCCAAACTGGTATATTCGTTCAAGTGCCGCGTCGTGCTATGTTTCTCGGCGCGGTAGACATTACCAACAGCAAAAACGCGCTCAAACACGCCGACCATAATCTGCTTGTACAGTTGGGGCGACTGCGCGAGGTGCGCCGTGTGTTTGAAGTACGAAACATCAAACGAATTCGCACCGCCTTCCGCATCGTCTCCGATAAGTTTGGGCGCTTGAAACTCGGTAAAACCCTCGCGTACAAAAAAATCACGGAATGTTTTCACAATTTGCGCCTGCACCTTAAAAATCGCCGTATGTTTTTTGTCACGGAGGGTAAACGGTAGATAATCCAAATGCGTATCCATATTGGTCTCCGCGCCAAGTTCAAACGGCAATTCTTTTGCTTTCCCTAACACTTGAATTTCTAATATCTCCATCTCAATCTCCCCGTTTGGCTCGTCTTTGTTGAACATCTTTTCCGGCCGCTTATTTACTTTCCCTGTAACGCTAATCACCCATTCGGGGCGAGTAGTAGTCGCAAGTGCGTGTGCTTCTTTGTGATCCGGCAATGCAACCATCTGCACTTTCCCGCTCATATCGCGTAAGTCAATAAAAATCAGCTTCCCATGGTCGCGCCGCACATCCACAAACCCGGCAATCGTCGCCTCTTTGCCGATATACTCTTTGAGGTCTTTAATATAGGTTCGATTTTTCATAATTAATATAATAACAAAGATTCTGTATTCTTACCCCTCTCTGTGCTTCACTAAAAACATACCAACATTCTGCAGAATGTCAGAATGATTTCAGAAAGGCAAAGAACTTTTCTCCATAGGGCGAGAGCGTGTGCTCTACTTCCCTGCCCTTATATTTTTTATTGACCAAGCCGGCTTGCGACAACTTTCTTACATGTTCCGATATGGTTTTGATGTCGCAATCAAGGTGCTCGGCTATATCACCCAAAGCAACCTTCGGACTTTTCTGAATCAAAAATAAAATCTCAATGCGCCAGTGATTTGCTGCGCCCTTGAAATGTCGCTCCAATTGTTTTGCGGTTTTGACTTTTTCTACCATTGTTCGTATGGCTCATAGTATACCAAATCATCGCGACAAATCCCATTCTGAATCCAATCTGCCTTACGGCTCTTACCGTCTTAAAAAACATACCAACATTCTGCAGAATGTCGGTATGTTTATCTCCCGCTGGCGCCAGTACATCCGAACTTCGCTACGGCAGTTTTGCGTACGGAGCGATTCTACAAAAATACGGCTCTGGGGATAGGTAAAACAGGGGTAGAAAACAAACGCTTGACAAGATGTACGGATAGTGCTATACTTTGAGTAGACGCTGGCGCCTAAATTCCACCCTGAAGTAGGACACTCTCACTTTT
>CAYORD010000091.1:0-3088 GCA_964406265.1 uncultured Candidatus Saccharibacteria bacterium
CTTTTTTATTGCTAGTCATTTAAAAGCAGTATAACAGAATGAACAAAAGAAAAAAACGGCTCAGGTTCATTGCCAGAACCGCTGTGATTATTTGATGGTAGACATTTTTTACCGCACCACCTCGCACTCTATGGTGTAGTTTGTCGTTCCTTGTTTTGTGGGACCGGCGTTTACTGAACCAGTTTCAGTCTCTGTTTTGAATTCAAATCCGTCAGTGCCGCGAATTGTGCATGCAGGAGACGGCGCGCTCCAGGTGAGGATTGTCTCCCCGCCTTTTTGCCGGAGTGAGAGCGTCGGATTTTTAGGCACTGCCGCTTCGGGGAGCACTTTAACGAAGACTGCTCTCGCCTCCGAACCACCATTACCCGCGCAGGTTACTTTGTATTCCGTGTCTTTTGTTTGCGTAACGGTAGCCGAGCCTTTCGTTTTCCCAGCAGTATCGAAATTTGTTCCCGTGCACACTGTCGCGTTTTCGCTCTCCCAAGAAAGTGTGGTTTCCTTGCCGGTGAAGTTGGAGGTGGCGCGGAGAGTGATGGTGGGGAGTGGAGCGGCGGGAGCGGAAGGAGGAACGACGGTTACTGAACGAATTGTTTTGTTGTCGGTAAGGCAGGTAATCGTGTACACGGTAACTTCACTCGGCTGTACGGTAACTTCACCGCTTGTTTTCCCGCCTGTTTCAAAGTTAACCCCCGTACAACTCTGCGCGCGGCCGCTGTTCCACCGCAGTATTGCGACGCCTTTCGCATCCCCGCGAGAGACCGTAAATTCAACATCCGGCGGCGGCTCGCGAAAAACTACGGGCGCGGTTTGTCGCGAATCTGACGAGGGCGATACTTGCACTTCTTCTTTTTTGCCCGTAAACGATTCTTTTATAGTATCAATGAGCGTTTTTGGTTTTTCGGGCTCTACTACCGTCACGGTGTTCGCCGCAGCCTCCCTTCGCGCAACAATGTTAGCAATTTGTTTTTCCACGGCGGCGATGGTTTCAAATATTGTTTTTATAAACATTTCTTTTCCCTTCAGAAAGTACGCTACTGCTTCTTTTATTTGATTTGAGTCCTGAGCCGATTCATCTTTCTTGCCAAAATTTTTTATTGCATCAAATATACTAGCGGCATTTGCATTATCTGAATCGATTGCGTCGTTCATTTCTAGTATTTCTAATAATTCCAGAAAAATCGGGTCAAGGGTGTTTACCTCTTCAAAAACACCAATTGAATCAGAAACGAGACGCGTAACTGTTTCAAGCGTGTAGTTGCCAGTGTTACCTGAAAATTCTATACGCTGCGCATCGTTACTAAATGGCTTCTGCAATTCGTTAAGCTGCCGTTTAAGGAAACCCAGAATACTCGCGGAGACCTCTGCGTCTAGGTCCCCAGTCGCAGCACTTAGTGAGAAAGACGAAAAATTAAATGTGAAATGATTTCTAAAAAGACCATCTGCTGAATTAAGCGAATTATAGTTACTGTTGATTTTATTTTTTTTACCAAAAGATATTCCAGAATCAAATGTTTGTGGAAGTTTAACGGGTATGGGAATATCAAAAAAAATAACAGATGCCTGTGGTCCAACACTTGGCGCAGGAGCAAATCCTGGTGCGGGAAGATTTGAAATTGCTCTGTCAGCAATTGTTCCTAATTCTAAACCTAATTGACGCCCCACCTGAACCGCTGGCAAACCTATAGCAATACTTTTCTGTGCTTTTTGAAACGCCCGCTGAACCGCAACAAGAGCATCGACACGATTTTGCGTGGCCACACTCGCTGCGGCAGTTGCTGCCTCTGCCGCTCCCACGGCAGCGTTAGCCGCATCATTTGCTTGATTTGCCGCTTGCGCCAAACCTACCGCGGGCGCTCCCACTACGCCAAACACCCCGAAATCCCCTGGGGTTGCCACCGCTGTCGTACTGATACCTTCATCCGGATCACATCCGTCACAGCCAGTAGTAGACGGAGCGGAGGGAGCAGCGGGCGCCTCCGAGGGAGGACCTTCTTCAGCAGTTGTGTCGTCCTCGCTAGGAGCATCAGCGGGAGCGGCGGGAGCGGCGGAATCCTCAGTAGAATCAGCGGGGGCGTCAGGATCTCCAGTGTCAGAGGGAGCGCCCGTAGCGTCACCAGGATCGCCCGGAGCACCACTCTCTCCAGTACCAGTCGCGCCACTAGGACCAGGAGCCCCAGGGGCAGAGCCCGAGGCGTCACCAGGATCGCCGGTAGCGCCACTTGCGCCACTGTCACCACCAGCACCACCACCTGCACCACCGCCACCGGCAAGCGCAACCGGAGCAAGTGATATCTGTGTTGTGCTGTATAGCGTGTATGTGAGAAAGTGTAGTGAAATATATGCGCACAAAGCGGCTAGAAAAACAAGAAAAACATACTTTATGCGAACATTTTTTGAGAAAAGATTCATACTATAATTCTACCCCCCCAGCGTGAGAAATCAAATGATTGTACACAACATTTAATCTACCTGGCGAACACGAAGTGTTGGCCAGTTTGCCAAGTTCATCAATTTAGGGACCTGTGGAGATGGCGCCTAATGCTTGTATAATTTTATTATACACGCTTAATTCAGCGATGGGTTTAGCTTGGATGATAAGCACCCCTGTTTCCCCCCACGGCATCTTCCCAAGAAGACGCCCGTGATTATCCAGTGCGAAGGCTGGTGAAAAGTTAGCAGACCGCAAAAAGTAGCGGTTCGTTTCAACCGCGCGCACTTTCGCGACATTTATTTCTTGGTTGTGCAATATTTTTGACTCATGAAACCACGCGGCAGAAGATACATTCACTACAATATTCGCGCCGTCTCGCGTTAATTGATTCGTAAAACTTGGCGAAAGAGCCTCCGAGCAGAACAATCCTCCAATAACGATATCTTTAGGCGTTCCAAAAGATTTTTCCGCTCCTCGTGCATACGAACGGTTGCTCTCTAGTTTTGAAATAATCTCCTGCTGGCCGAGTCCTGTAAGAAAAAATCTGTACGCATACGGAAGGTATTCCCCCACCGGAACAAAAAATTGTTTATCTGTTGTCTCCACTGTGTGGTTTTGTAGATTAAAAAAGAACATAAGAGATCAAACTCTCTTCTT
>CAYORD010000092.1:0-3069 GCA_964406265.1 uncultured Candidatus Saccharibacteria bacterium
AAACAGAAACGCGTACAATTAATAGGCTAAACCGTTTTTCTCTTGAAGAGTTTAAGGCGCTGATTGCATCGCTCTCGCTTTTCGTGAGCGCGGATACGGGGCCGGTCTATATCGCTGAGGCGTTCGGCACGCCCACCATTGATATCGTCGGCCCGATGTACGAGGACATCCAGCCGCCGCGCGGAGCGCTCCACAAAACCGTTGCCGCGTCGCGCGAAAAGCCCGCGCTCGGCATTTTAGACAACACGATCTATGACGCGCGCGAAGCGCGGCGGCAAAGCGACGACATTACCGTAGAGATGGTTACAAAAGTTGCCGACGAATTACTTTCTCGCAACCACATAATATCCGCTCGTTAAAATATGTTTTGTTTCGTTTTTCCGGCCTACCTCGCCGTATTCTCTTGTCAATAAAAAAGAAAACAAGCGGACGATCTTCGCTTCAATGAGCCACAGAGCGGAAAGAAGCTTTGTCCCAAGCGTTTCCGTTTGAAACCCCATCCGCTCGCACAGCACGGCAAATGCTTCCATCGTCGTCCCCTCCTCCGTTATTTCTGCGCTTTTCCAATCGCGCAAGAGGTGCGAGAGCCCGTAACGCGTGAAGCGGAAGTAATCGCCGGGGATATTGTGAAGCGGAAAAATGAAGCGCGTCGTTAAAATGAGCGTGCCGCCGGGCCGAAGTACGCGGCGCATTTCGTCAATCGCTTTTTGCGGCGTGTGCAAATGTTCCAGCACCTCCGTACAGAGCACCGCTTCAAACTCACCGTCCTTGAAATGCGACAAATCGTGCGCATCGCCGACAAAGTCAACTCCTTCGCCCGCCTCGCTATCGATGCACACGCGGTTTGGAAAATACTTTTTGTACGGACCTGAGCCGCCACCAACATCAAGCGTTTGCACATTTGTGGCGTGCATTTTTAAAAACTCGTCAATGCGCCGACGCACAAGTTTGCGTGTGAGGCCAAGCGTATCTGCCATCTTTAACAAAATGGTTTTCATAGCGTTGTATACTATACAACATATGAAAGTACTCTTTCTATACGCGGGCTCGCGCAAGGCGTTTTACGAAAAATGGAAGCGCGGGGAGGTACCCGACACCCAGCTCCTCGGGCTTAATTATATGGAAGCGCTCGGTGTGGATGCCGCGTTTATAGAATGGCGCATACCCGAGCTTCTACGCCGCGTTTCTTTCAATTTCGTCCACATTCCATACATCTTCGCCATCAAAAAATATAATGCGGTATTTCTTTGTGCCGGACTCCCGCTTGTGTTTCTCGCAAAATACATTCTGCGTTGGAAAAAGCCGAAGTTTGTCATTTACAACACCTATCTTGCGAACGCGCTTAAACGGCATCCGCGCGGTTTTTTGTACTGGTTTAATAAAAAAGCAATTGAGGGTTTGGATGTAATTGTATGCACCGCGCGTTCGCAGATGCAACCGCTCATAGACGCCGGCATTGCGCGCGAGAAAATCATATTTGTGCCGATTGGAATTGATGCGAAGGTTTTTTCTTCTCCTCCACTACTTACTACTAACTACTCACTACCAACTTTGTATATCCTATCCGTCGGCCGCGACTTGGGGCGCGATTACAAAACGCTCTTTGAAGCCGTGCGCGGGCTTGATGTCAAAGTAATCGTCGCTACAAAACCAGAATCGATCGGCGGGTTGAATATTCCGCCCAATGTAGAAATCCGATTCCATGTACCGTACGAAGACATGCCGGCGCTGTATCAAAACGCGCTGTTTGTCGTTACACCCCTTAAACCTACCGACAACCCAAACGGCTCGGAGACATCCGGCCAGTACGGCTACTTGGAGCCGATGGCGGCTGGCAAAGCCGTCATTGCAACCGACAAATCCACCGTTCGCGACTATATAGAAAATGAAAAAACAGGACTTCTCGTCCCGCCGGAAGACAGCCGCGCGCTTCGCGCGGCAATACAAAAACTGATTGCAGACGAGCCGCTTGTCATGAGGCTTGGTCGAATGGCTCAACAATCGGTTCTCACCAACTTCACGAGCGAACAGTGGGCGCGCTCGCTTGCAAGTATTTTCAAATCGCTCATATGATTCATTATAACAAAATCACGGCAACACAAAGTATTGGAATCCCATTAAGCGAAATAGAAAATCGCCAGCATAATCTTTGGATTGGTATTTAGTATGGGAAACAAATTATTTACCAAAGAGAATATTCAATCGCTTATATGCTTCGCCATTCAATTCACAAAAGAAAAAGTGCTGATTTGGATTCCAGGAAGAATAGAATCTGTTAATTATTACTATTTTGACGGAAAAAGAAGGGCTGATGCACTGAAAATTGGTTTTGCGAATGAAGAAAGGTACACGAAATTGGTGCAAGAAATAATCTCGCGACTTCCTACAGAACACCAAAATAAATTATCCATTGTCCATTATGACGATGTGCTGTCTCCTCGATTCGTAAAACAAAGAGAAACGCTTTTTAGGGGATTTAGCGAACAGAGGAAATTATATGACGATATTATTGCCGTTGCGCGAGATATAGTGGAAGCAAGAAAGCGTACCGCCGACATTCGCCTTTTGGAGTCCGTCGCTATTTATGTCATCCAAGAACTGCCGCTGTTTCTTGACGGCTTGCAAGTAATAGGAAACGAGAAGACAGTGTATGGTGTTGTTCTCTATCCTGGCATGGGTAAACTTGACTACCTGGTAGAGCGAATAAAATATGAGCAAGAATATGAAGAATTGCGTAAAAAACTAAATCTGAAATATCCTTCTGGAATTATAAATATAGAGTTTGAAATATAAAAAGTAGCATATACATACGATCGTATGTATATGCTACTTTCATAGAAACGCTATGCAGAACCAAACCAATAAAACTTCCCGTATTCTCTGAAGCCAAGTTTATGGAAGTACGAGCGCGAGATATTTTTCTCGTTAACTAAAAAACATGTATAGACAACTCCTTTGGATTTCAGAGCCAACAAAAGTTGTTTGGTAAGAGCGGTTCCAACGCCACCGTTTCGATGATTTGGCGAAACCCACAAATTTTCCCAAGTACATTTCATGGTCGGTATATGA